>JABUTE010000244.1 GCA_021443825.1 Bacillota bacterium | reverse complement strand
CTTGACATCATCCACCATCATCTGGAAGAGTCCGGCTGCGCTTCGGCCCTGCTGGCCTGCACCGAGCTTTCGGTCATCAAGGCAGACGGCCGTTTTCGCGATATGTATGTCGACGCCATGGATATTCTCGCATCCAGGATCGTCGAATTTATGGACAAGCGTCCCCGCCTGGGAAAGGGCGCATAGCTGCAAGCAAATTTTAAGAAAGGTTGGAATTAGCAATGACTTTAGACCAGAACAAAACACCGCTGTTCGATGCTTTGATGAAGTATTCCGAGCAGAGACCGGCCTATTTCCGTATTCCCGGTCACCGCTATGAAAAAGGTATCGATCCCAGATGGAGAGAAGTGGTCGGAGATAAGATCTTCAGCTTCGATCTGACAGAAACGCCCCTGTGCGACGATCTGCACAATGCGTCCGGCGCCATCAAAGAGGCCCAGGATCTGGCCTCTGAACTATGGGGCTCAGATTATACCCATTTTCTGGTAAATGGCAGCACCTGCGGCAACCAGGTCGCCGTGATCACCACCGCCGTCAACGGCCAGAAGATCTGTATTCCCAGAAATGCTCATAAGTCGGCATTGATGGGCCTGATCCTGGGCGGCGCCAAGCCTGTCTACATCGCTCCCTACATCGAAGAGGAATGGGGGCTGCAGGGCGGCATCACCGCAGAGCAGGCAGAAGCCATGTTTCAGGAAAATCCCGACTGCCGGGGCATGATGGTGGTCAGCCCCTCTTACTACGGCATCACCTCTAACATCAAAGAGCTGGCCGAGGTCTGCCACCGTCACAATGCCATTCTCATGGTAGACGAGGCCCACGGCGCACATTGCTATTTCAGCGACGAGCTTCCCGGCGGTGCCATCGCCCAGGGAGCAGATATCGCTGTGCAGAGCATCCATAAGGTGACCGGATCTCTTACCCAGAGCTCCATGATCCATGTCAAGTCCAGTCTGGTCGACAAGGCTCAGCTGGAAGCCAATCTGCATCTGGTGCAGAGCACCAGCCCCAACTACATCCTGATGACCTCGCTGGATATGGCAAGGCATTATATGGCAACCGAGGGCAATATGATGATCGATACGGCCTTCCGGCTGGCAAGAGATACGAGAGAAGCCATCAATCAAATTCCCGGCATCCGCTGTGCCACCAAAGAGGATCTGGAAGGAAAGGCAGGCATCTACAAGCTTGATGATACCCGTCTGACCATCAACGCCTCGCAGCTGGGCCTGACCGGCTTTGCGTTAAAGCAGATGCTGTTCGACGAATACAATGTCGACCTGGAGCTGGCCGATTACCGCAACGCGCTGGCCATCGTTACCTTCGCCAACGAAAAGGAAGATCTGGACCGGCTGGTCGATGCCCTGAAGGATATTGCAAAGCGGTTCGCCGGCGGCCAGCCCATTCCGGCCGCACGCCAGCTGCCTCCTCAGCCCGATTTTGTCATCACCCCCAGAGAGGCCTATTTCTCGCAGCATAAGCAGCGCATCAAATGGGAAGACTGCAAGGGCAGAGTCATGGCGGAATATATCGCTCCCTATCCCCCCGGCATTCCTCTCATCTATCAGGGCGAGCGCATGTCCGAAGAGGTCTGGAACTATCTGAACGATGTAAAGGCAAGAAACGGCCACATCCACGGACCCTCCGACACCACCCTGGATACGGTGCTGGTGGTCGAAGAATAGCAGGCGCGCCGGGCGCAAAAGAGCCTGAAGCCCTTCGGTGAAATAAAAAGAGCCTCCCGCAAAGGGAGGCTCTTGCTGTTTAAGATACAGATCAGAACGTGGTGGCACAAGCCGTCAAAACCGTTGGAATTCCAAGGCTCACAGTGGGTTAGCGCTGACGCGAGGCGCGGCATTCGAAACGGGAGATTTATAACGCAGCTGCCGCTTCGGTGGCCAGCTTGTCGCAGCGGTTATTGTAGGTTACCACCAGGCGGAATTCCTCAAAATCGAAGGGCCCGTTATGCTCCTGAAACTTTTCGTAGGCCTTATGCAGCTTATCCTGCGATGCGTCGGCAGGCAGATGCCCCTTTACAAGATAAAAGGCATATTGCTGCCCCTGCAGAAGCTCCAGCAGCTGCATCCACAGATCCCGGTTCTCGACCGGGGCTTTGGCGGCCGTCTTCCAGCCGTTGTTCTGCCAGTTGACATACCATCTGTTTTTAAAGCAGTTGACCAGATAGGAGCTGTCAGAAAAGATGCGAAGCTGCAGCCCCTTCTCCTTCAAAGCCGAGAGGCCGGCGATCAGAGCCGTCAGCTCCATGCGGTTGTTGGTGGTGTTCTTTTCTCCGCCGGAAAGCTCCTTTTCAATGCCGGAAAATTCCAGCACGCAGCCCCAGCCGCCTTTGTTGTTTTCGTTCTGGTTTCCGGAGCAGGCTCCGTCGGTATAGATATTGACGATCTTCATAGGTTATCTGTAAATCCTGCTTAAATCATTTGTAATATTTCTGTAACATTTCTCCAGTATACTGAACAATGTATCAGAGGGCGACTCTGATCAATTGTCGTACTTTTGTTAAAAAATACATGGAAAGGAGGAGCTATGTCAAGGCAATTTACAAAGGCGACCCGCATTTTTGCTTTGCTGCTGGTGTTCATGCTGCTGGCGGGCAATACGGCGTTTGCTGCAAATATCGTAAGCCCTGCCGAAAATTCCATCGTTGTGGCAGACAGTCTCCTCATTTCTGTCAAGCTGAACGATCAGAACCCGGTGACCATCACCGTCTATAAAGAGCAGCTGGAAAGCCGCACCGAGGTGACCCGAACCGACGGCACCACCTATACCGAGATCTCCTTCAGCGATTTCGACGCGTCTTCTCTTACGGCCGACGATATGGCGCTGATCTCTTCCGGAAACCGCACCGATGAAGACGGCCAGCCCCTGCTTTTCAGCAGCGGCGATGAGATCCCCGAATTTCACGACAGCGTGTTCGCCTCTCCTGTATCTTATACCAATCCCACCGCAGGCATCGGCTTTTATACCAAAAAGCTGGTCAATGTAAAGCCCGGGCTGTATAAGGTCAGGGTCGAGACGCTGGATGACGACCGAAATGTGCTCGAGGCCGAGGTCTCTTATGCTGCCGTTCAGGAAAAGAAAGAAGAAAAGCAGGGCATCTTCACCATCGGACAGAACAGCGCTCTCCAGTTCCTTCAGAACCTGATCAAGAATCTGTTCAAGTAGTATGGGCATCAACCGAAAGATCGAAAACTTAAAAAATATGGTCATAGTAGTATTGTTTTTAACGGCAATACTACTTTTATATTTGCTCTGGACGCCCGATCTGAAGAATATCGGCGCCGATGTGCTGCGCGATCTGACCTCTTCGTCGAAAGAGCTTCCACAGGCGCAGCAGCTGGTGCAGCCTCTGTACGGCGCGGTGTCTGCCGGAGACGGCTCCTTTGTCATGTACACCGACGGAGCCGATGCCATGATGACCGCGGCCCAGCAGGAGCTGGGGGCGTTTCTTGCCCAGGATTCCTATACGGTCCAGGCGATCTCTGCCTCTTTGTATCAGCAGGCGATGGCCGGCTGGGAATCGGTGCAGCTGGAAATGGGCTACGGCTTTCCTCTGGCGGATTTTTGCCGATATTTCTGCGGACGCTCGCCCGACGGCGTAGAGGAGATCCTCTTTGACACCCTGGCCTTCAGCACCGCGTCGGCAGAAAGCTTTTTCGTCGTCGACCGCAGCGCCGGCAAGTTTTACCGGATCGTCTGCAGCGAGGCCCGCGATGCCGTCGCAGCCGTTGCAGCAGCCGCCGGAACGCCCTTATCGCCCTGCTATGCGGGAAGCGACATCCTGGGGGGCGGCGACGCGCTGATCTGCCTTTCTGCCGAAAGCAGCCTGGCGCCTGCAGCCTATACGGCAGAAGGGGGCGGCCGCTACATCCAGAAGGGAAGCACCATCGCAGAGCGCATCTTCGGCGACACCTTCGATTTCGTAAGAAGGATCACCGATACCTACGGCAATGTGACCTACATGTATGGGTACGGAGAAAAGACCTTTTATGCATCCATCGCCGGACGGTATGTCTACCGGACCGATTCCGAAGGAAAAGATGCGACCGGCCTGTTCGACGACCTTACCTCGGCCCTGCAGAGCCTGAGCCAATGGGGCGGCCTGGATACGGGCGACCTTTCTATCGTGCTGATAGACTACGACGAGACCGGCGCGGGAAGAGTTCGGGCTCGCACCTTCTATTTCGGCCTGATGAGCGGAAATACCCGCATTTTCGGCGACGATATCTGCTTTGCCCAGGTGACGGTGGTAGGTGGATCGGTAACGGAAATGCTTCGCCGCCTGATCGAAGCGCAGCCTGCCGCTGCTGCCGACCAGAAGGAAGCCGCGCAGCCTGCCAATGTCATCGCAAACAACAGCAATCACATCTATAACATTTTAAGCAACAATACCCTGGCCGTCGCCTCAGACGAAGCCTTTGAAACGGCGTCACAGCAGGCGCTGACCCTGGTTCCCGGCTATTATGCCTCCGATAAGAACGGGGAGCTGCTGCCCTGCTGGGTGCTGCAGATGAAGAACGGGACCCGGTTTTATTTCGATCTTTATACCGCAACGCCGCTGGGCTTTGCGAGAAAGGGGGCTTAATGGACTGGTCGAGAGCCAAATACATCATCATCGCAGCCCTGGTGGCAGCCAATCTGTTTCTCGGCTATATGTATGTGTCGCAGCAGACCGGCGAAAAGGCCCGAAGGCAGGCGGCTGCCGAGGATACGGTGCGCTATATGGAATATCTGGGCGTTGAGCTGCTCTGCCCGCTGCCTTCCTCTGCGGAAAAGCTGCCCGTGGTCTTTGTGACCATGGAAAAGGAAAGCGGCGAGCCTTATGAAACAAAAGACGGTTATCCCATCGTGGTCACCGGCCAGGACGGCTATCTGGCAAAGCCCGATTCGGTGGGCGAAAACAGGGGCAGCGTGCTGACCGCCTCCGACGCTCTTCACCGGCTGATCGCAGAGCTTCCTGCAGACCGGCTGCAGGGGCTTTCCGTCAGCAGCATCCGCCTCCTCTATCTGGTAGACCGCACCGGCCTTGCTGCCGATCAGAAGCAGGATACGGCGGTTCCTTCCTGGCAGGTCGTAACGGACCGGGGCATCTTCTACGAGAATGCCTTTGCCCAGTAGGTCTCTTCACACAAAGCAAGGGGCAATCCTAATCAACTGTTAATCATTTCAACATGTTTTCTTCACAGGGAAAGGCAATACTAAAGACGCAATGAAGAATCTTGCAATATGTTCTCTATCCAGTGGGAGCAGCGGCAACAGCTACCTTGTCCTGTCGGAAACTACCGCGCTTCTCGTCGACGCCGGCATCAGTGCCAGGCAGATCGAGCAGCGGCTTTCGGAATTCGGCATCGGTCTGGATGCCTTGAGGGGAGTGTTCATCACCCACGAGCATCAGGATCACATCAAGGGGCTGCGGGTGCTGCTGAAAAAGCGGGGCCTTCCTGTGTTTGCTACAGAAGGCACGGCAGACGGCATAGGCCGTGAGGACATAAAAGACCTTCGCCTCATTCAGCCCGGTCAGAAGCTGACCGTGGGCGATATCACGGCGGAAAGCTTTTGTGTATCCCATGACGCAGCCCAGCCTGTCTGCTTTCGGTTTTCCTGCGAGGACCGGCAGATCTCCATCGTTACCGACACCGGCATCCTGACCGAAGAGGTCTACCGCTGCATGCGGGGCGCCGACATTCTGGTGCTGGAATCCAACCACGATGAAAACATCCTGCGCATCGGCAGGTATCCCTGGTTCCTGAAGCAGCGCATCCTCGGTGACAAAGGCCACCTTTCCAACGATGCGGCTGCAAACGGTCTGATAAGGCTTCTTTGCGAAGAGCCCGATTCCGGCCGCGAGCTGGAGCGGGTGGTGCTGCTGGCGCATCTGAGCAAGGAAAACAACTTTCCTCAGCTGGCGCTGACCACGGTGCAGAACATGCTCGAGGAAGAAGGCATTGCATTGGGAAAAGGGACAAGGCTCGAGACCCTGTCCAGAACAGAAATGAGTCCTCTCTATATGATAAAAGAGAGGGGAGGAAAAAAATGAAAGATGCAAAAACACAGTTAACTGCCATCATTCTGGCAGCCTTGATCGCCTTCGGCTTCGGCCTGGGGGGCGGTGTGGCAGGAATCTATCTGCTGCAGAACGGATATATCACGCTGCCGCAGGCAAAGGTCGAATCGACTTCTGCGGCCGATGGATCGCTTGGCTTTACAGCACCGGCACCCGGCAGCAGCCAGCAGATCATCACCGTAAGCGAAAACTCCACCATCGCTGAGGCCATTGCCGAGAAGGTGCTGCCCTCGGTGGTCGGCATCAGCACCACCTATGCGCAGGCAGACGGCTACAGCGGCCTGGGCGGCCTGGGCAATTTCTGGAACTGGGGCTTTGGCTACGGCCCGCAGACCTATGAATCCACCGCCATCGGCACCGGTGTCATCGTCGATTCCAGAGGCTATATCCTGACCAATTCCCACGTGATCAACGACGGAGAATACACCTCGATCCTGGTCAACCTGTACGACGGAAGCGATGTGGAGGGCACCGTTCTTTGGAACGATTCCACCCTCGATCTGGCCGTCGTTAAGATCGACCGAACCGACCTGATCGCGGCCGAGCTGGGTGACAGCGACCAGCTGAAGATCGGCTCTTATGCAGCCGCCATCGGCAATCCTTTGGGTCTGGAGTTCGAACGCTCCATGTCGCAGGGCATCATCAGCGGAAAGGAACGGGTCATCGAGGTGGGAACGGCTTCCTCTTCGACGACGATGGAGGGCCTGCTGCAGACCGATGCGACGATCAACTCGGGCAACTCCGGCGGCCCGCTGCTCAACAGCAGGGGCGAGGTGATCGGCATCAACACCGCAAAGGCCAGCGACGGTGAGGGCATGGGCTTTGCCATTCCCATCAACGTTGCAAAGCCCATCGTCGAGCAGATCATTCAGACCGGCCGGTTTGAACGGGCCTATATCGGCATCTCCGGCGGCGCGCTGGAAGAGACAAGCTACGCCAGCCAGGACCTGATCGACCACTTCGGCACCGATAAGGGCATCTACGTAAGCAATGTTTCCGAAGGCGGCGGCGCAGAGGCTGCCGGCATTCAGGAGGGCGACATCATCATCCGTCTCAACGGAACCACCGTCAACACCATGAACAAGCTGAACAGCCTTCTGGTGCGCTTTCTTCCCGGTGACAGTGTCACCCTGACGGTGCTGCGCAAGGGCGAGACCCTGGAGATCGACGTTACCCTGACCAACGGAATGATTTTTGATACCCAGAAGAACTGATGAATATCGAGATCCTCTGCACCGGAAAACTGAAAGAAAAATACTGGCAGGAGGCTGCCGGAGAATACAGCAAGCGGCTTTCCCGCTTCTGCCGGCTGACCGTGACCGAGCTGCCCGAATGCCGGCTTCCCGACAAGGCGGGCCCGGCCGAAGAGCAGGCGGTGATCGAAAGCGAAAGCAGGGCCGTGCAAAAGCGGCTGGAGGCTCTGGGACAGAGCTATGTGATCGCCCTGGATGTGAAGGGCAAAATGCTCAGCTCTCCCCAGCTGGCAGAAAAGATCAGCGAGATCTCTCTTGCGGGCAAAAGCCGCATCGTCTTTATCATCGGAGGCTCTTTGGGCCTTTCGCAGGAGCTGCTGCAGCAGGCGGATCTTCGCCTCAGCTTTTCGCCCATGACCTTTCCCCATCAGATGATGCGGGTGGTGCTGCTGGAGCAGATCTACCGCGCTTATAAGATCAACGCCAACGAAAGCTATCACAAGTAAGCGATCCCAGTCCGATCTTCATAAAAAAAGCAGCCCGGGCAGGTGCCCTGGGGCTGCTTTTTCGTTTGTTTTCCGGTCGTGCGGTCTTCTTTTTGCTCAGCGAGAAGGCGGCAGATTCAGCTTGCGGACGCTGTTGAGATATTTGCCGAGAAGACCCAGATTGACATAGTAATAATTGCGGGTGCCTTCCTTTTGCGCCTGAAGCAGCCCTGACAGGGTCATCTTGTTCAGGTGCTGCGAGATGGTCGCCTGGGCATAGCCGAATTCCTCGACCAGATCCTTGTTGCATACCCGTCGGCGGTTCAGGTTTTCGGAATAGATATAGCGGAAGATCTCTACCCGCACAGGATGGGCAAAGGCATCGGCGCAGGCGGCGATAAAGCGGATCTCTTCGGCATCGAGGTTTTCGTTTTCTTTTCGGATTCTCATAGCAGTTCCTTCCTTCAGCGTACGAACCGCATTGTATCACAAATTGACGGCAATGTGAAATAAAAAGGGGCAATTTCCTTAATTTTCAAGGCTCATGGACAGCAACGGGCAAAAGAAGTCTGTTGTATTTCTTCCATATGTGTTATATTATTTATACCTATGCGCCCCTGAAGCAATGAACAGGAAAGGATCGCCCGCATGCTCAAAAAACAGCTTTTCAGCAAAGTTATCATCCCTTATGTGCTGCCCCTGTACATGATCGTCGCCGCTGCCATTCTGATCTTTTTAGGCTCCGGCACCATCTGGGCACTGCTGCTTCTGGCCCTTCTGCTGCTGGATGCTGCCTATCTGCTGTCGTATACCGGCAAGGTGCTGCTGCCCTGGATCGAAGAAGAAGAGGAATCCCTTGTGCAGGAAAGCGACAAGCTGATGCATACCATTACCGAAACGGAGGCCATCCCCCTTTGCAGCATCGGTCACGCCGGCTCTGTGGACTGGCAGAACCGGGGCTTTGCCCATCTGTGCGAGCAAAACGGTTCCATCGATGGGATCCTCAACGACGACCGTCTGGGCGAGCTGTTCGCAGGAGAGACCCACGTGCAGTTTCATCAGCATTGGGGAAGCCGCTATTATATCGTCGATGCCACCCAGGTGGAGGGCGATGCCGGCAAGAAGCTGCTGGTATGGAACGATGTGACCGAATCGGAAGCCATCCGCCGCAGCAGCGAGGATAAGCGCCTGTGCGTTGCCTATATCAGCGTCGATAACTACGATGAGATCCTGTCGGATTCACCTGCCGACGAGCAGTCCTCCATCGAGGCTGCCATCGACGTCAAGCTGCGCAGCTGGGCCTCCGACATGGATGCCGCCGTTGTTCGCTTTAAGGCCGGCAGCTATGTGGTCTTTTTCGAGAACCGGTTTATGGACAATTTAAGAGACGGCAAATTCGCCATCTTAAACGAGATGCACGAGATCATTACCGGCGCAGACTTTCCCACCTCCATCTCCATCGGTGTCGGCTGCGAGACCGAATCCTTGGAGGAGCTTTTGCAGGATGCCCGCCAGGCGCTGGATCTGGCTCTTGGAAGAGGCGGCGACCAGGCCGTCGTTCGCAGAAAGATCGGCGACAACGAATATTACGGCGGCGCGCTTCCCACGGTAGAAAAGCGCAACAAGGGAAAATCCCGCATGGTGGCTCATGCGCTGCTGCAGCAGATGGCTGCATCGGACCGGATCATCATCATGGGTCACTCCCGCCCCGACATGGATGCCTTCGGCTCTGCTATCGGTCTTTACCATCTGGCCGAGGTTGCCGGAAAGGAAGCCTGCATCGTGCTCAACTCGGTCGATGAGGCCATCCAGCAGATCTACGACGCAGCCCAGCTGACGGGCCATTATAACTTTCAAAACGGCGATCAGGCGGCGGCTCTTGCCACCCCCGACACCATGCTGATCATCACCGACTGCCACGCCCGGTTCATGACCGAAGAGCCTTCGCTGGTCGACAAGATCCAGAAGATCGTCATCATCGATCACCACAGACGAAACAAGACCCCCATCGCCGATCCGACGCTGATGCATACCGAGGTCTATGCCTCCTCTGCCAGCGAGCTGGTCACCGAGCTGCTGCAATATTCGGGCAAGAAGGTCATCGACAAGTTTGCTGCAGGCGCGCTGCTGGCCGGCATTACCGTCGACACCAAGAACTTTACCGTCAATACCGGCGTGCGTACCTTTGAGGCAGCCTCCTGGCTGCGCAGAAACGGCGCCGATATGGCAGACGTGAAAAACTACTTCCGCCTGCGTCTGGATTTCGTCCAGAAGAAATATAACATCATCGCCTCCGCAGAGATCCTGGGCAGCGGCATCGCCGTTGCCTACACCAAAGAAAAGGATCGCTCCATGCAGGTGCTGGCGGCCCAGGCTGCCGATGAGCTGCTGGAGATGAACGGCGTGCGGGCCGCCTTTACGGCCGGCCGCAGCGAAGGAAAGACCATGGTCTCGGCCCGTTCCGACGGCAGCATCAACGTGCAGACCGTCATGGAAAAGCTGGGCGGCGGAGGCCATATGAACGTGGCGGCAGCCCAGGTGCCGGAAAGCCCCGAGGAAGCCATCCAGCGTATCGTCGCAGCCCTGCGCGACGACGAGATCCTGTAGACCCGTACCATCAGAAAACTTTGAAGAAAAGAGGAAATAAACATGCAGGTAATTTTACTGAAAGACGTTAAAGGCAGCGGCAAGGCCGGCGAGCTGATCAAGGTCAGCGACGGCTATGCGAGAAATATGCTGCTTCCCAAAAAGCTGGCCGTCGAAGCAACTCCCGAAAACATCAAGGAGCTGGAGCAGAAGAAGGCCGAAGAAGAAGCAAGAAAGGCTGCCGAGCTGGCCGCCGCTCTGGAGCTGAAGGGCAAGATCGAGGCTGCCTCCTGTGTGAACGTCGAAGTCAAGTGCGGCTCCAACGGACGCCTGTTCGGCGCCATCACCTCCCAGGACATCGCCGATGCCTTCGAAAAGCAGTTCGGCATCAAGCTGGATAAGAAAAAGATCGAGCTGACCAGCCCCATCAAGCAGACCGGCATGACCCAGGTCGACTTTAAGCTCTTTCCCGGCGTAACGGCAAAGGTCAAGGTCAACGTAAAGGCCATCGGCTAAGCAGCCGGTTTTCCGTTTATTCCCTTAAGCAGAAGCATCGCAGGAGTATTGAACCCATGCCCCAGCCGCGCAATGTGACGGAGCGCATTCCGCCTCACAGCATCGAAGCAGAAAAAAGCGTTCTCGGCGCCATTCTCATGGACAAAGACGTGTTCTTTGCCATATCCGAGCATATCAAAGACGAGGATTTTTATTCCGACGCCCATAAAGAGATCTTCCGCGCCATGGTGGATCTGTATCGCAGGGGAGAGCCCCTCGACGTGATCACGGTCTGCGACAGCCTGACGAAGCGGGGCAGCCTGGAAACGGTCGGCGGAAGAGCCTATGTGGCCCTTCTTTCCACCGAGGTGCCCACCACGGCCAATGCGGTGCAATATGCCCAGATGGTGGCCGAAAAGGCCGTTCTGCGCAAGCTGATCGCCACCTCCGGCCGCATCACCGAAGAAGCCTTCAGCGAGCGGCTGGCCAGCCGTGATGTGCTGGATTCGGCAGAGCGCAGCATCATGGAGATCTCCCGCAGCGGCAAGGGCGGCGATTTTTCGTATATCCGCACGGTCATGCAGAAGAACCTGGAGGCCATTCGCCAGGCAGATGCCGCAGGAGGTCAGCTGCCCGGTCTTTCCACCGGCTACCGCGATCTGGACCGTCTGACCACCGGCTTAAAGCCGGCCGATCTGGTCATCATCGCGGCCCGTCCCTCCATGGGAAAAACGGCGCTGGGTGTCAATATCGCCCACAACGCAGCCGTCAAGGGAGGCGCGCGGGTGGTCATCTTTTCGCTGGAAATGCCCGATACCGGTCTGGGGCTTCGTCTTCTGTCGCTGGAATCGCGGGTCGACCTGCGAAAGCTGCAGACGGGCGAGCTGACTACAGATGAATGGGACAATATCATCGAAGCCTCGGAGCGCATCTCCAAGGCCGACATCATCATCGACCAGTCCACCGCCGTCAGCGTGATGGAAATGCGCAACCGCTGCCGCCGTCTGGCCGCCGAAAAGCCTTTGGATCTCATCCTGATCGACTATCTGCAGCTGATGGAATCCGACGGCAAAGAAGAAAGCCACCAGCTGGCCGTCGCGTCCATCTCCCGCTACTTAAAGCAGCTGGGCAGAGAGATGAACTGCCCGGTCATCGTGATATCGCAGCTTTCCCGTGCGGTGGAAAAGCGCACCGGCGACCCCCGTCCCATGCTTTCCGACCTTCGTGACTCCGGCGCCATCGAGCAGGACGCCGATGTGGTCATTTTTATCTACCGCCCCGATTATTACAAAGCAGCCGACGAGGCCAAAGATAATATCGCCGAGATCATCGTCGCCAAGAACAGAAACGGTGAGACCGGCTCTGTTAACCTGACCTGGCTGCCGCAGTTTACAAGATTTGCCAATATCGCCAGAGAACCCATTCCCGGTGAGGGAGCTTCGAATTGATGGAATTTCAGCAGCATAAAATAGCGACCTATATTCTGTACGACACCAGGATCGAGAACATCTTTCTGTCGGCCTATATGCTGAAGGCGCCCGAGCACTGCCTCAAGGCCTATCTGCTGGGGCAGATGTATGCCCAGCTGGGGCAGCCCTGCGACGACGGTGCCATGGCTCGCACCCTTGGCATCACCCCGTCGATGCTGTCGGATTGCTGGCGCTACTGGGAAGAAGAAGGTCTGATCGTGCGCCGCATGGAAAACGGCACCGGCTGCATCGAGTTTCTCAGCCTGCGGGAACAGGCCTTCGGCAATGCTCCCGCGCAAAAAGAACCGCAGCCCGAAGCGCCGCTGCTCACCGATCGGGCCGCAAAAGAGCTCTACGGGAAGATCGAGGCGATCACCGGCACCGTGCTGCAGGCACGGGAGGTGGAAGAGATCAGCTCGTGGGTGCTCAATCTGGGCATGCCGCCGCAGATCATCACCGCCTGCTACGAATATTGCAAGAAGCGGGGCAAGCTGAGCTTTCGCTATGTAGGCTCCGTGCTTCGCGACTGGCACAGCAAAGGCCTTACCGACGAGGAGTCTCTCAGTGAATATCTCGCCGATATGGACCGTCACTACGACCTTTACCGCAGGGTGTTCCGGGCCATGGGCTTTCAGAACAACCCCACCGAAGAGCAAAAGCGGATCATGGATTCCTGGACCGAGACCATGGGCTTTTCCATCGACCGGATCCTGGAGGCCTGCAGCCGTTCGGCGGGCATCTCCAATCCCAATATCAAATACGTGGATGCCGTTCTGCACGGCTGGTACGAAGAAGAGCATAAGACGGCCGAAAAGGCAGCGCCGGCCACCGATCTGGTGCGGCTGGTGCAGGATTCCTACGAAAAAGACCGGCGCAGCAACGAAGAGCGCAGCCGGCAGCTGCATCTTGAGATCAACAGCCGCCTGCCCCGGGTGGCTGCCATTCTGGACGAGCTGCGCAAAGCCAGCTTTGATCTTTCCATGACTCTGATATCAGGCAAAAGTCCGTCGCAGGCTGACGCCCTCCGCGCAAAGATCAAGGTCCTGAACAACGAGCGGGCGGCCCTGCTGGAGGCAGCCGGCTACGATAAAAACGCGACCGATCATATCTATACCTGCCGCAAATGCAAGGATACCGGTCTGCTGGACGACGGCAGCCGCTGCTCCTGCTTCTACGAAAAGCTGAAGCTGGCAGAAAACGGTCTGTTGAAATAGAAAGGCATCTATGAAGGATTTTTCCGACAAAGACGGAAAAAAAATAAATAACGAGGCACCTGTGCCATCTGTTCCCGACCGGGCAAAGCTGCGCGCGCAGCGCTCGGAAAAGGCGAAAGAAAAGGCTGCCGAGGAGGCCGCTGCCAAAGAGGCTGCATTAAAGGAGGCCCGCCGGAATATCCGCGAGCAGGCCCGGCAGAGCCGCCGCAAGGTGCGCGAGCTGACCGATAAGGAATCCTTCGAAGCGACTTTGCAGCGCCGCGACGAGGCCCGGGCCGCCGAGCGCCGCGAACGGCGAAGAAAAAGAGCCCTTCGCAAGGCAGCCGCCGAAGGCACTCCGGTCAGGATCGACGACGAAAACGAAGAGATCCTGACGGCTTATAAGGCGAAGGCCTCTTTGCAGAAGCACCAGCAGAAGAAATACGGCGAAGGCGCCGTGCACCGCCTCTGGCGTCTGTTCAAGACCCTGCGGCAGGTGCGCAGCGAGATCGAGGGCGATGTGCTCATCACCAACGAAAAGCGCAGAGCCGCCTATGCGGCAGCCTTTCAGGACTGCTGCAGCCCTGTCTATCTGGCATTGCGCGATGCGGTCGACACGGCATGGAGCTTTCTTTCTTCGCTGGCCCGCGATGCATGGGACGTGGTGCTGTTCCTCTGCGACCTGGTCATCGCCGCCGCCTATTATATCGGCGATGCCGCGCTGAAGCTGTGGGATCACATCTCCGATCTGCGTTACACCCTGGATCTGCATAAGGGCACCGTATTTCAGGTCTTTGCTACGACGGTCGCTGCCTGCGTGCTGGGCGTGGTATTTTTCAGCTCCCTGGTAGGCTACGAGTACAGCTATTACGGCAAGCCCCTGGGCATTGCCAAATCCAAAGAGGATGTCTATAACACCATCCAGATCCTGGGCGACAAGCTGTCGTCGGCCACCGGCGCCAAGGTCTCGCTTGATGTGGAGCGCGATATCCAGTTTACCCGCACCATCGGCTTCAACCAGGATATCGACAGCCCCGACGACATTCTCGACACCCTGACCTACATGACAGATATTCAGGTGCTGGCCTATGCCATCACCGTCGACGGTGAAGATACCGTTATTCTGCAAAGCGAAGATGCCGCATGGCGGGTGCTGGAAAATATCAAATCCGATTATATGGTCGCCAAGCTGGATACCGATTATCTGGATTCCTTCTTCGTCGAAGATATCAGCGTCAACGAGGTGAGCGTAAAGCTGGGCGATATCTGGAATACCAACCAGGCCAAGCGCTACCTGATGACAGGTACCGTCAACGCTGTGGCGCTGGAGACCGATCAGCCGCTGCTGACCGTCGTCACCGAAGAAGAATATACCTACTATGAGCCCATCGCCTACGGCACCACCTATATCGACAACGCCAGCCTGTATACCGACGAGACCGAGCTGGTCAGCGCCGGTATCTACGGCCAGCAGGAAAACAAGGCCCTGATCGTGCGCTATAACGGCGTCGAGACCGATCAGGTGCTGATCTCAAGCATAAGGGTCAGCGAGCCTGTTTCCGAAGTCTATTACAAGGGAACTAAAAAGATTCCCGAGCTTTCGGGCAGCGGAACCTTCTCCTATCCGATGCGAACCTATACCATCACCTCCCGTTTCGGCATCCGCTGGGGCCGCATGCACGAGGGCGTCGACTTTGCGGCGGCCATCGGCACCAAGATCTATGCCTCTGACGGCGGAACCGTTACCTTCTCCGGCTGGAAGGATGGCTACGGCTACGTGATCATCATCGATCACGGAGGCCTCTACGAAAGCCGCTATGCCCACTGCAGCAAACTTCTGGTTGAAGAGGGCGAGCAGGTCTACCAGGGGCAGAACATCGCCCTTTGCGGCAGCACCGGCCGGTCTACCGGTCCCCATCTTCACTTCGAGATCCGCTACAAGGGCGAGGCCAACAACCCGCTGGATT
>JABUTE010000165.1 GCA_021443825.1 Bacillota bacterium | reverse complement strand
CCCGGTCGATGGAAGACGGGTCGACGATCTAGCGCAGCCCTGTGGACGCACCGTCGACAGGAACCATGACCTGCATGCTTCCGTGAGCGATGTGAAGGATATAATAGCTTTTGATATCACCCAGGATCTTTTTTTCTTCGATTGTTTTGATAACGCCTGCCCCGTGCATGGGATAGACGACTTTATCTCCGATTGAAAACATACTTTCCCTCCAAAAGCAATTATATCGCGCGGAAAGAAAATAGTCAATGAAGGAAATTCATTAATATATCACACTACCATATCTGCGTCAATAGTCTTTTCTGCAATCGGAAGACTGAACCAGAAGCAGCTGCCCTCGCCCACTTTGGATTCCACGCCGTAGCGGGCGCCGTGGCGCTCCAGGATCTCTTTGGCGATGGAAAGACCAAGACCGGTTCCGGTGCCTCTGGCGCGGGTGCCCTGCCGGCTGGCCTTCTGATAGCGGTTCCAGATCATCTCCTGATCGGCCTCGTCGATGCCGATGCCGTGATCGGTGACCGCAAAACAGATGCGGCCGTCTGCTTCGGAAAGAGAGATCTCGACCGACTTGCTTTCGCCGCTGTAGCGGATGGCATTGGAGAGAAGGTTCGACATGACCTGCTGCAGCTTGCGCTCGTCGCCGCTGACGATGACGGTTTCGGGCAGGGTGGAAAGGCTGACGGTAAAGCCGTCCTGCTCTTCCAGCACCTTATAGACGTTGACGATGCTTCTGGCGGCCTCCTGCAGATCGAAGGGCTTAAACTCCATTTCTTCGGTACCGGCCTGCAGCTTGGAGAGGGCCAGGATATCGCCGACCAGATCGGACAGACGGTCGGTCTCTTCGATGATGACCTGCAGATGCTCGTCTCTGCGCTCTTTGTTTTCGCCGGAGATATCGCGGATCAGCTCCGCGTACGACTTGATCATGGTCAGAGGGGTGCGCAGATCGTGAGAGACGTTAGCCAACAGGTCTTTGCGCAGGTTATCCGATTTGGAAAGCTCGTCGGCTGCATAGCGCAATGCGGCGGAAAGCTCTGCCACCTCCAGATAACCGGTGACGGAAAAGTCGGCGTCGTAGTTGCCCTTTGCCAGCTGGCGGGCGCTTTCGGAAAGCTCGATGACCGGCTTTGCCATCCGCTTGGAATAAAGGAAGGCAAAGAAGGCGCCCAGCACCATGGAGATCAGGGTGATCAGCTTCAGCTGGCCCGACAGAATGGTGACCGCAGGCCCCAGAGGGGTCAGGGGCGTCATGGTGACCAGATAGATGCTGCTGCGGTAAGGGCTGGTGACGATGCTGGCGTTGACCAGGATATCGGCATTGGTGCTGCCCGTGTGGATGGTGTAGCTCATGGACTGCTGCCCTGCTTCTGTCAGGCGGGTGATGGCATCCATGACCAGCACGGTGCTGGCCTTATAGGTGCGGCCGATCTCCAGGCTGTCATTGGAGCTGATGGAAAAACGGCCCTCAGTGTCCTTGATGGAGATATACATATCCGATTCCACCGAAAGGTTGCCCAAAACGGTGCAAAAGCTGTCCATATCCAGCTCCGGGGGAGTGGAATAGGCGGCGCCGATCATCTTAAGACCCAGCTCCGCTCGCTTTTCCATGGACATTTCGTAGTATTCCTCTAAAAAGCCTACCTGCATGATCCAGAGCATGCCCATCAGCACCAGGGCAAAGCCCACAAAGGTGGTGGTCAGACGAAAGCGCAGGCTTTTGATGCCTGCAAAGCTATTCTTTTTTTGATCGGTATCAGTCTTCAAACTTATAGCCTACGCCTCGAACGGTAGAGATCTTGTCTCTGCAGCTGCCCAGGCGGCCGCGCAGATTCTTGATGTGGGTATCGATGGTGCGGTCGTCGCCGAAGAAATCGTAGCCCCAGATATCCGACAGCAGACGGGCTCTGGAAAGAGCGATGTTGCGGTTCTGCATCAGATAGACCAGGATCTCGTATTCCTTCAGGGTCAGATCGATCTTTTCGCCAGCAACGGTAACGATGCGGGACTCAGTGTTGACCTCCAGCTCGCCGGACTTTAAGAGAGAGGGCTTCTTTTCTTCTTCGGGGCGGTTCTTTCTTGCCAGCACGGCGGCAACGCGGGCCATCAGCTCTTTGGGGCTGAAGGGCTTCACCACATAGTCGTCGATGCCCAGCTCAAAGCCGAACAGCTTGTCGTATTCTTCGCCGCGGGCCGACAGCATGATGACGGGAATGTCTTTTTCCCGTTTGATCTGCTTGCAGGCGCTGTAGCCGTCCAGGCGGGGCATCATGATGTCCATGATGACCAGGTCGAAATCATCGTTGAGGCACTTGTTGACTGCTTCGACCCCGTCTTCTGCCTCATCGGTCTCGTAATTGTTGAATACGGCATATTCGCGGATGACAGTCCGGATCTTTTCTTCATCGTCTACGATAAGTATCTTTGCCATTGGTAAACCTCCTGAGAGTGGATCATTTATAGTACAGCTCCATTATAGCCGTAGCAAATGAAGCATTTGTGAAGACCTCTTGTGAACATGATGTTACTTCAGGGCTGCGGCTGCTTTGATGGCTTCAGCCAGGGTGGTGACGCCGATCAGCTTCAGGTTCTTCGGCTTTTCGGTAAGCCGCTCCATGCTGCGAAGGGGCATTAGCATGGTAGAAAAGCCCATGCGGTCTGCCTCGCGCACCAGCTTATCGGCATTCTGCACCGGACGCAGGGTGCCGGTGAGGCCGATCTCGCCGATGGCCATAAAGCCGCCGGGCAGCTGGACCCCCTTTTCGTCTGACCAGACGGCAAGCGCCACGGCCAGGTCGGTGGAGGTTCCCTCGGGGCGCATGCCGCCGACGATGTTGACATAGATATCCCGGTTGATCAGGCTGAGGCCTGCCTTTCGCTCCAGCACGGCGACGATCATGCCCAGGCGGGAGCTTTCCACGCCGATGGCGGTGCGGCGGGCAAAGCCCACGTTGGTGGGAGCAGTCAGTGCCTGGATCTCCAGCAGCAGAGGGCGGGTGCCTTCGTAGACGGCCGTGGCCACGGCGCCGGCAGAGGCTTCCTCCAGGCCTTCCAGAAAGCTGGCCGACAGGTTTTCGATCTCGACCAGGCCTTCTTCGCGCATCTCGAAGGCGCCGATCTCGGAGGTGGTGCCGAAGCGGTTCTTAAGAGCCCGCAGAATGCGCAGGTCGCGGCTGCGCTCGCCGTTGAACTGCAGCACCGTGTCGACCATGTGCTCGACGATCTTGGGGCCGGCCAGCTCGCCGGATTTGGTCACATGGGCAACGATGAAGATGGGAATGTTGCGGCCCTTTCCGATGTTCATCAGCAGATTGCCGCAGGCCCGCACCTGGCTGACGCTGCCCGGGGCGGAATCCAGGTCTTCGGTATACATGGTCTGGATGGAGTCGATGATCACAAAGGCAGGGTCCAGCTGGTCGATGGCGCTGACCGCCGTCTCCAGATTGGTCTCCGACAGCACATAGAGCTCGTCGCTTTTTTCTTTGCATACCCGGTCGTAGCGCATCTTGATCTGCTCTTCCGATTCTTCGCCCGACACGTAGAGCACCCGGTTGCCGGCGGCGCAGATATGGGCGGCCGCCTGGATGATGATGGTGGATTTTCCGATGCCCGGTTCGCCCGAGATCAGGGTGAGAGACCCTCGCACCAGGCCTCCGCCCAGCACCCGGTTCAGCTCCTTGATGCCGGTGTCGATGCGGGTGTTCTGCCCGGAAACGACAGACGACAGCCGCTGGGGCTTTTGCCGTTCGCCGGAGGACGGACCTGCGGCCGCCTTGCTGCTGCGGCTTCTGGTGTCGTCTTCTGCACCCTCGAACACCTTTTCTTCGACAAAGGAGTTCCAGGCGCCGCAGATGCACTGGCCCATCCACTTGGGGGATTCATAGCCGCATTCCTGACATACGAATACGGTCTTTGCGTTCTTTTTTGCCATGTTGTGATCTCTCCTATTGCGCCGCGACCGATGGGGTCGCAGCGCCTGCTGCACGTCCTCTTCGGGGCGGTTTCGGCCCGTATGTGCCTGCCGGTTTCAGCGGGCCTGCTCCATCAGCTGAGGCAGCACCAGCTCGTATTTGGTGCCGTAGGCATGGGCCGGGTCGTTTTGCGATACGCGGATGGCGCTGCAGGC
This sequence comes from Bacillota bacterium, assembly GCA_021443825.1. Classification (GTDB taxonomy): domain Bacteria; phylum Bacillota; class Clostridia; order Peptostreptococcales; family Anaerovoracaceae; genus RGIG2707. Next base: position 12,159 of record JABUTE010000165.1, on the reverse strand, counting down.
GAAGTCGGCGGCGATGCGGGCGGCCTCGCCGAAGGTCTTTCTGTTGAGATAGGCTCCGGTAAAGGCGGCGGCAAAGATATCGCCGGTGCCGTGCATGCCCTTGCCGATCTTTTCGTGGCTGTAATAGGTGGCTGCACCGCTGCGATCCAGGGTGGCGACGCCGGTGGTTCCCGGCTCGTAGCTGACGCCGGTGAGGATCACGGCGCCGGTTCCCATATCCAGCATGGCCTGCATCAGGCTGCGGATATAGTCTTCGCCATATTCTTCTTTATAAGGAAGGCCGGTCATCATGGCAGCCTCGGTGATGTTGGGAAGAGCGATGTCGGAGCCGGCCACCATCTGCTTCATCGCCTGGGCATAGGCTTCATCAAAGCCCTTGTAGAGCCTTCCGTGGTCGCCCATGGCAGGATCCATGATGCGAAGGCAGCCGGGCTTTCCGTTGGCGGTGCAGATCTCTTTTACGGTGTCGATCATGGAAACCGAGCCCAGATAGCCGGTGAGCACCGCATCGAAGTCGATGTGTTCTCTCTGCCAGCAGGCCGAGATCTTGGGAAGATCCTCTGCCAGATTGCGGAAGTTGGGATCGGTAAAGCCGCCGGTGTGGCTGGAGAGCACGGCGGTGGGCAGAATGACGGTCTCGTGGCCGCAGGCTGCCAGAATGGGAAGGGCGACGGTCAGCGAGCACTGGCCGACGCAGCTGATATCCTGAATGGTCAGGATCCGGTTTCGGTTCATAGGGTTATCCGTCGGCTTCGGGGCGGCCCGGTGAGGGCTGCGGGGCGGAGCCTTTTTCCTTTCCGTTGATGCTGAGCGATATGTATTATTATTTCTTTCTGCCGGGATACAGGTCGCATTCCGGCCCGTGGGCGTTGATGATGCCCACCGCCTGCAGATAGGAATAGATGATGGTGGAGCCCACGAAGCTCATGCCTCTTTTTTTCAGGTCTTTGGAGATGGCATCGGACAGAGGCGAGGTGGTGTGGCTGTCATAGGGCTCCTCGATCACGCCCGGGCCGGCAAAGCCCTTCAGATAGGCGAGAAAGGAGCCGTATTCCTTTTGAATTGCCAGAAAGACGCAGGCGTTTTTTACAGCGGCGTCGATCTTTCTTTTGTTGCGCACGATGGCGGCGTTCTGCGCCAGCTGCGCCTTCTTTTCTTCGCCGTAAGAGGCGACGACGGACGGGTCGAAATGATCGAAGGCTTCCTGAAAGGAGGCCCTTTTGTTCAGGATGCATTCCCACGAAAGACCGGCCTGAAAGCCCTCCAGGATCAGAAGCTCAAAGAGCTTGCGGTCGTCTTCCTGCGGCTGCGACCATTCCCGGTCGTGGTATTCGATATAGGCGGGGTTATTCAGGTTGACCCATTTACAGCGGTCCATAGTTTCGTTCCTTTCTGCGCTACAGCAGCGTTTTCAGCGCCGGATACAGCATGCACATGGCGATGAAAAGAAGAACGGCAAACAGAAATGCGATGATGCGTTTCATTGAAACTAGCCTCCTTAACCTTGTTATTTTATCATATGTCGCAGCAGTTGGCACGAAGCTGCCGAAAAATATATGGGTGTCGATCGTTCAGGGAAGTTCTCAAATACTGAGATTTCAACCGGATCCATCGCTGAATACATCAAATGACTGATGCACTTCTTTGCTACTTATTAATATTTTTATATACAAATACTCTTGATTTAAATTTATTAATAGGTTATCATAAAGCCACTGAATGATGTCACGGTCGGCCAGTAAAATGACAAATCAGCCTCGGATCCGCAAAGGACCTGAGGCTTTTTGTTTTGCATCGGAACAGGCTGGCAGGATGCAGGACAGCGCGGATCGGCAGGTGCTGGCGGCAAATTTCCCGCAATCTTCCCCCTGCCGATAGAAAACCGGCAGCAAATGTTATATAATCATATATGCAGAGCCTTTTCTGCCGATCAAATGAAAGAAAGGATGAACAACTATGAATCTGAAGTATGATCCCCAACTGTACACAGAACATCTGATCAAAATGTGCCAGGTTCCCACCGTCTCCAGCGCCGATCACGACAAGACCAGAGTCGCAGAATTCGAAAAGCTGCACAAGGTGCTCGAAGAGTGCTATCCCACCGTTCATAAAAAGATGAAGAAAGAGATCGTCGGTCTGTGCGGTCTTCTCTATCATTTCGAAAGCAATCACGCATCGGGCAAGCTGCCCCTCATGCTCATCGCCCACCAGGACGTCGTTCCCGAAGGCGACCACTCCATGTGGAACTATCCTCCCTACGCCTGCGAGCTGCACGACGGCATTCTCACCGGCCGCGGCGTCACCGACTCCAAGAACAACATCATGGGCTACATGGATGCTCTTGAGCTGCTGTTCAACGAGGGCTGGGAACCGGATTACGACCTGTATCTGGGCTACGGCTACAACGAAGAGGTCATGGGCGCTCCCGGAGCTGCGGCTCCCCAGATCGTCGCTGTTCTGGAGTCCCGCGGCGTAAAGCTGGGCGCTCTCATCGACGAGTGCGGCGGCATCAACGCAAAGAAGGACGGCGGCTGGTTCGGCGAGATCGATATCTGCGAAAAGGGCTACCTGGATGTAGAATTCTCTGCTCTGGATAACGGCGGTCATTCCTGCGCCCCCGCAAAAAAGAATGCCCTGGTAAAGCTGGCTGAGACCATGATCGCCATCGACGAGAACCCCATGCCCCCGTTTATGAGCCCTGTGGTCGTTACCCAGCTGAAGGCACAGCACAAGCACGGCCTGATCGCCAACGACGAGCTGGATGCTCTGTGCGACGATGTAGAAGGCAACTGGGATAAGATCGTTGCCGTCTGCGAAAAGGACAGACTGCTCAATCCGCTGATCCGCACCACCAGCGCCATCACCATGTGCGAAGGCTCTGCTCAGGCGAACATCATTCCCGAAAAGGCTACCCTGATCGTCAACAACCGCATCCTGCCCGGCCAGACGAAAGAAGATCTGCTGGCTCACTTTGAAAAGCTGCTGCCTGAGGGCGTAACCATGCGCGTCGTCAAGGGCGATAATCCCCCGGCTGTTCAGTCGGTGGAGAGCAATATGTTCAAGATGCTGGAGGGCATCGTTGCCGATATGTACGACGGCGCTCCCCTGATCCCCATGCTGCTCACCGGCGGCACCGATTCCCGCTACTATTGCGGCATCTGCCCCACCGACAGCTGCTATCGCTTTACCGGCATGAAGCACGACGGCCGCAGCGGCGGTGCTCACCAGGTAAACGAGCATGTTGCTGTCGACATTCTGGCTGCCGATGTTGAGATGTATGTCAACATTCTGACCAGATACAGCAAGGAAGGATAGGCGCTTCTGGCGGCACAGTTTAGAAATCAGAAGATCCGGACCTGCGAACAGGTCCGGATCTTTTTTACTTTCGCAGAGACGAAGCGGCTCGTTTTCCCAGTCACACCTGCGGGGCAGCGCCCCCGAACACAGCTGTCAGACGTGCATTCCCCCGGAATCATACCGACTTCAGAATGCGGTCTGCGATGATGACCGTTGCACCGACGCAGACGATCAGGGCGACGAACAGGGGCACGTAGCTGCCCGTAAAATCGAACACATAGCCGGCGATGGTCGAGCTGAGAGATGCGCCGATGGAGCCCATGGACATGATCACGCCCATGCACTCGTTGGTGTCTTTTCCCCGGCTGAGCAGCTCTGCGGCAGCGGGAATGCCCACGCTTCCGTAAGAACAGGTGCAGAGAATGGCCCCGTAAAGCAGCGCCACCATCCAAGAGGCACGAAAGAACACCAGCACCGCAAGACCGAAGATGGCGCTCAGCTGCGACAGACGAAAACAGGTGACAAAGCCCAGCTTATCCAGCAGCACACCGTAGAGGAACTTTCCCACCGCAAGGGCGATCATGGCGCCCGACGAAACGGCAGCCGCGAAGGCAGTGCTGTAGCCGATGTCCTGCAGGTAGGGAATGGAGCTGTAGAGAATGACGCAGGCGCTGATATTGATCAGGATGGAGACCGAGCCGAAGCGGTAGATCACACCGGGCACCTTGACCTTCTCTTTCTTTTCGGCAGCGGCAGGGGCCGACTGCTTCTGCGCCCTTTCGGCCGCCTCTCTTGCGGCAGCTTCCGGTTCCCGCTTCAGCAGCAGAAATGCCGGAATGCACGAAAAGATCACGCAGGCGATGCCCAGCCAGCGGAAGGATGCCCTCCAGCCGAAGTCGGTGATGATGCGGCTGCAAAGGATGTTAAGAAGGCTTCCTCCAAGGCCGGAGCCAAGAGACGCCATGCCGATGGCGGTGTTCTTGTTTTCGTCGAACCACTCGCCGATCAGGATCGCCATAGGCATGAAGGTGCAAAGCTGCATGCAGACGCCGCCGAAAAAGGAGCCCAGATAGAACTGCCACAGGCGGGAAGCCAGGCTTTGCAGAAAATAGCAGGTGCCGCAGCCTACGGCAGCCGCCCGCATCACGGTGATGATGCCGAATTTCTTATACAGCTTCGGGGCGACCAGGGGGCACAGAATGCCGGCCATGAAGATCATGGTCTGGGCCACCGAAAACTGGCCCCTGGTAAAGCCCAGATCGTTGGTAACGGGAATGATATAAAGAGAAAAGCAATTGGCCGTCAGACCCATCATGAAAAAATAAAAGGTAAAGCCGCTCAGCACGGTGAGCCACTTCTGATTCTTCTTTTGGAGTGTCATAATAGTTCCTTTCTCACATCAGTTCTTCCGGGGATTTGCAGGATCGGGATCGGTGGGATCCCAGCCCCGCCTTGCTTCATCTGTTTCGTCGGTGCGCATTGGCTGCGGCTTTATTGTACTCTCTTTTTTTTCGGTCCACAATCGCAGAGTGCACTCCTACCTGTTAAAAAGGCCCGTTCTGTGGTAAACTGGGTCTACCGTATTATACCTACCCTGCTGATCAAGAAAGGAACTCAAACGAATGGAACATAAATCCGCATGGCTCAAGTACTCCGCAGAGGAAAAGGCGCAGGTAACCGCCTTCAACGAAGGCTATAAGATCTATCTGGATAACGGCAAGACCGAGCGGGAATGCATCGTGCAGACCGTCGCAGAAGCAGAGGCGGCAGGCTTCCGCTGCCTGGAAGACGTGCTGGCCTCCGGCGAAAAGATCAAGGCCGGCGACAAGCTGTACAGCGTCTGCATGAACAAGGCCATCTCCATGTTCGTCATCGGAAAGCAGCCCCTGGAAAAGGGCATGAACATTCTGGGAGCCCATATCGATTCTCCCAGAGTCGACATCAAGAGCAATCCCTGCTACGAGGCCGACGGCATGGCCTATCTGGACACCCACTACTACGGCGGCGTTAAGAAATATCAGTGGGTCGCCCTGCCTCTGGCGATGCACGGCGTCGTCTGCAAGAAGGACGGCACAACGATCACCGTTGCCATCGGCGAAAAGCCCGAAGATCCTGTATTCGTCTTCACCGATCTGCTGATCCACATCTCGCAGAAGCAGATGGAAGCAAGAGCCTCCGAGGTGATCCCGGCCGAAAAGCTGGATCTTCTCATCGGCAACATGCCTCTTGCCAAGGCCGACCTGAAGGAGGACGAAAAGAACGCAGTGCTGGCCAACGTGCTGCGCATCTTAAAGAGCGAATACAACATCGAAGAAGAAGACTTCCTGTCGGCTGAGCTGGAGCTGGTTCCCGCCGAAAAGGCGAGAGATCTGGGCTTCGACAGAAGCATGATCCTGGCCTATGGCCACGACGACCGGATCTGCGCCTATACCTCCTACAAGGCCCTTCTTCAGATCGAAGACCCCGAAAAGACCTGTGTCTGCCTGCTGGTCGATAAGGAAGAGGTCGGCTCGGTAGGCGCTACGGGCATGCAGGCCTACTATTTCGAGAACGCGGTCGCCGAGATCATCGCCAACATGGAGGGAGAATCCATGCTGAAGCTGCGTCACTGCCTGGCCAATTCCTTTATGCTGTCGTCTGATGTCAGCTCGGGCTACGACCAGCTCTACGGCGATGCCTTCGAAAAGAAGAATACCGCCTTCCTTTCCTGCGGCATGTCGTTTAACAAGTTTACCGGCCGCGGCGGCAAGAGCGGCTCCAACGACGCCAACCCGGAATACATCGCCAAGCTGCGCAGGATCTTCGACGAGGCTGATGTCAGCTACCAGTTCTGCGAGATCGGCAAGGTGGATCTGGGCGGCGGCGGAACCATCGCCTACATCATGGCCAAGTACGGCATGAACGTGATCGATTCCGGCATGCCTGTCATGAGCATGCACGCCCCCTACGAGGTGGCCTCCAAGGCGGATGTCTGGGAAGGCTACAAGGGCTACATCGCATTCCTGAAGAACGCATAGTTTTCAACGATTTATCGCATAACAACGATAAGACCCCGATGGATCTGCCATCGGGGTCTTTGCTTTGCTGCTATGGAATTTGCGGGGCGGAGGGATGGCTTCGATTGCTGCCCTGATATGCGCAAGGGGCGTGGATCGACGGGTGATGGCGGAGAAAAGGCTCTTTTTGGCTTTTCGGAGCCACACCCGCCGGGGTACCGCGCCCCGAACACTATCTGAAAACCAGACCAGCAATACTAAGGGCAGGTCCGGGTGCCTTCTATTGCCGCTATTTCGGCAGGAACTCCAGTCTTGCCTTCGGATCCAGCATGCGGGTGAGAATGGCGGCCACCTGGCTGCGCCTGATGCTTGATGCAGGCGCGAAGGTGCCCTTCTCGTCGTTGCCTGCCAGAATACCAGCCCGGTAGAAGGTCAGGATCTCGCCGGCATAAGCGCCGGAAACATCCCAGATGGCATCGATATCGTTCATTGCCGCATATTCCTTCTCGGGGAGAGCCGCATAGAAGATGTGAACATATTCTTCGCGAGTAACGGCAGCCTTGTAATTGCTGTAATCTGCCGGGATCTTATGCTGCTTTGCATAGGTCACATAGGAATCGTACCAGTTGCCGGAGGTGCTGTCTTCGAGCGTTACCTCGCCGTCCAGATAATACTGGTTCATGCAGGCCGCCAGCTTGATTGCTTCCGCATAGGTCATCTTATCATTCGGTGCAAAGGTATTCGCCGTCTTGCCCGAAACCAGACCGCTCTGATGAGCGAACTTTACATCGCCGAAGAACCAGTCGCTTTCGGTCACATCGGTAAAGGGGAACTCGTAGGCAGGTGCATCGGGAACCGTTGCGCCCTTTGCTGCGATCTGCAGCACCGCCGCCTTTGATACCACCGAGCCGCTGCCGTTGGAAACGATGCAATAGACCCTTGCTCCGTTCAGCTGATCGTCGTAGGGATTCAGGGTCAGGTTGGCCGTCTTTTCGCCGCTGACCGAAGCGGAATCCTCGATGAATTCCTTCGCATAGGGGGTCTCGCCTTCTGCGGGAGCGATGTACCACTTATAGGAGTCAGCGCCGGAGGCTTCCACCGTAAAGAAGACGGGGGTTCCGACCACGGTCTGCACCGATGCAGGGTTCTTTACGAGAACAGGCAGCGCAGAGGTGCGGTTGATGACCAGGCCCTCCAGAGTGAAGATGGCTGTTCTTCCGCCGCCTGCCAGCTGCTGAGGAGAAGCCGTCTTGCCCAGCGCGGTCAGCGTTGTTTCGTAGGTAAAGCAATGACCGGCGGCCGCGTTGACGGTGAGGGTCACGGTGTAAACACCGTCTTCGATGACGAAGGGCTTTGCGGTGATGCGTTCTTCGTTAAAGGTCCAGTCGGTGGTAAAGGATTCCACGGCAGAAGACAGGGTCCCCAGAGTATCGGCATCCAGCCTGGTGGTCATGGAGCCGAAGAAGGGAACGCCTTCGATGGCCGCGTCGCCTTTTTTGGTAAAGGTGATGATGTCGGAAAAGCTCAGCTCCGATTCTCTGTAATTATTGGAGCTGCTGACCGCGGTGACGGCCGCGGCATATTCCATACCGGAGACCAGCATATCGGCCTGGCTGCTGTCAAGACCGCCGTTCCAGCTCCAGGTCGCCAGGCACTTGTCGGGCACGCCGCCGGTAACGCTGTAGATGCGGCAGGTGTAATCGGTGGCAAAGGGAACCGTCTGCACGGAGACGGTTCCCCCGTTGGTCAGGCTGACCTTCGGGCTTTGCAGGGTCTCCTTGCCGGAATGGAAGACGGGGCTGGTTCCTTCGGCCAGCACGTGATCGACGCTGCTGTACATGACCACCTGAACGGCAAAATCGTCGGTGCCGTAGTAGCGTCTGCAGACAAGGCCTGCGTTCATGAGAGCGCTGGTCTTGGTAACGGTAACGGTCTGCAGGGGATGGCTTTCCTGCCCATCCAGCTGCAGCAGAGTGACTTCGGTGAATTCGCTGCCGGGAACCAGATCCCAGGCGACATGGATGCCGTCGCTTTCGACAGATGCGGTTACGGAAAGCTCGGCGCTTTCCGCAAAGGCTGCGGCAGGCACAAGGGCCAGCACCAGCAAAGCGGCAAGCAGCAGGCTGCTCAGTTTTCTTTTCATATAGACCTCCTGAATCAGTGTGAAAGTTCACGGATTTATATTCTTTTGGAGCATCGCCGCTCCGAAAAGGATCCTATTGATAGATCATGCTGGAGCCGTCGAAGAGAGACCAGGGGTTTAAGCTGTATTCGCCCAGCATGACCTCAAAATGCAGATGGGCGCCGGTGGAATACCCGGTGCTGCCCACCTTGCCGATAAGATCGCCCTTCTTCACCGGATCGCCGGTCTGGCAATCCAGCTCGCTCATATGAAAATAATAGGTCTTAAGGCCTCCGCCGTGCTCGATGACCACCGTGTTTCCGGTGATCAGCAGCTCGCCGGCAAAGACCACCTTGCCGCCGTTGGCCGCAGGAACCGGCGTGCCCGAAGCGGCAGCGATATCGATGCCCGTATGGCGGGTGGTGCGGCTGGTGCCGTCGGAATATTTCGTATAGCGATGCAGACCGAATTCGGTGGTGATGCGCCCCTCCACCGGCTGCACGAACAGGCCGTCCCAGAGGAGCTCCTCTTCATAGGTACCGTAAAGGCTCTTGACCTTTTCGGCATATTCCTGGCTGGCACCTTCGGCGCCGCGGGTCGCCGCATTGGTCGCAGAAGACATGTTCATGGTCTGGCTTCCGTATTCCTTTTGCTGCACCGTCACCTGCAGCTCATAGGTGGTGCTGCCTGCGGTGACCGAGATGGGATACTCGCCCGGGGTCTGGGCAAAGCCCACCGGCACATAAGCCGCCCAGTCGCCGTCTTTATCAGCGACGAAATGGGCCGGCCCAAGGTCGGTGCTGACGACGGGAGGCTCCTCTGCCGCCTCTGTGGGAAGACAGATCTTAAGCAGCTCGCCCTGAAGCACCTTCGCCGAAGCGGTATCGGCAAAGAAAGGCGAAACGGGCCGGGCGGCCTGCTCTTGCTGCAGCTGCTGCAGCTGCGCTTTTACATCATCCAGTTCTTTTTGCAGCGCGTCGCTTTGGCTCTGCTGCTCCGTCAGCCGAAGCTGCAGCGAATCCGACTGGCGCAGGGCCTTTTGCAGCTGCACATTGGTCACTTTATAGACAAAAAAGCCGGCGCCCAGGCTGAATACGAGAAGCCCGGTCAGAATGCCCGACAGCACCGCCTGTTTTTTTGTTCCTTTGCTCATGAGATTCCTTTCTGCATCCGAAGGAGATTCTTTCCCCTATGATGCAAAAACCCGGAGCGTGATGCTCCGGGTCGTAATTGCGTTGCTTTTGCCTATTCTTCTTCTGCCTTGTGAGCTTCGATGATCTTGTTTGCCAGATGTGCGGGAACTTCTTCATAGCGCTCGAAGGCCATGGTGAAGGAACCGCGAGCCTGGGTCATCGCTCTCAGAACGATGGCGTAGTCGAACAGCTCGGACTGAGGAGCCTCTGCCTGCAGCTTCTGGATGCCGCCGGCCTGGGGTTCCATACCGAGGATTCTGCCGCGACGCTTGTTCATATCGCCCATAACATCGCCGGTATATTCATCGGGAACCTTGATGTTAACGTGGTAGATGGGCTCGAGCAGGCAGGGCTTTGCTTCGACGATACCCTTCTTGAAGGCCAGAGAAGCGGCGATCTTGAAGGACATTTCGTTGGAGTCGACTTCGTGATAGGAGCCGTCGTAGAGGACTGCCCGGATGTTCTGGCACTTGCAGCCGGCAAGGGGACCCTTTTCCATGCATTCGCGCAGACCCTTTTCGACTGCGGGAACGTAGTTCTTGGGAACGGAGCCGCCGAACAGCTCTTCTGCAAATTCGAATTCTTCTTCGCAGGGGCTGAAGCGGATATGTACGTCACCGTACTGACCTGCGCCGCCGGACTGCTTCTTGTGCTTGCCCTGAACATCGGAGGTACCCTTGATGGTCTCTCTGTAAGCGACCTTCTGGGGAACGATATTGACCTCGACGCCGTATCTTTCTTTCAGCTTCTGGAGCAGGATGTTGGACTGGATGTCGCCCTGGGTGCCCAGCAGCGTCTGGTGGGTCTCAGCGTTTCTTTCAAGGCTGAAGGAGGGATCTTCTTCGTTGAGCTTGCGCAGAGAAGAGGTCAGCTTTTCGTCTTCGCCCTTGTTCTTTGCTTCGATGGCAGTGAAGAGGGTGGGCTGGGGGAAGCTGATGCGCAGATATTCCTTGACGTCGTTCTTGTCGCAGAGGGTGTCGCCGGTCTGTGCGAACTGCAGCTTACCGAGGGCTACGATATCGCCTGCGTGAGCGACCTTGCATTCGATCTGGGTCTTGCCTCTGAGGAAGAATACGGAGCCCAGCTTTTCGGACTTTTCTGCATGGGGATTGTACATTTCGACGCCCTGGGTGAGCTTACCGGTGATGACCTTGGCAAGAGAGATGCGTCCGAGGAAGGGATCTGCGATGGTCTTGAAGACGATGGCAGATGCGGGAGCGTTTTCGTCGGGAGTGACCTTGATGGCCTCGCCGGCACCGTTCAGCGCATTGTAGACCTCGTGCTGGGTGGGATTGGGCAGATACTTTACGATAGCATCCAGAACCTCGATGATGCCCTTGCCTTCGTCGGCGGAAACATTGAGGATCGGAGTGATGTTGGCATTGCGGATGCCCTGCAGCAGACCGGTTTCGAATTCTTCGTCGGTGAATTCTTCGCCTTCAAAGAACTTTTCCATCAAAGCTTCGTCGGTCTCTGCGATGGCTTCGACCAGGCCGTCTTTATTGTCGAGGGAAAGAACGGTCATTCCGAACTTAGCCTTCAGATCGGCAGCTACCTTGTTCAGGTTTACGTTGGCATCCTTACCGGTCTTGGTGATGACGAAGCAGCGGGGAATGTTCCATGCTTCGCAGGCCTGCCATGCCTTTTCGGTTCCGACCTGAATGCCGGAGGTGGCATCGACGCAGATGATGGCGCAGCCGGCAGCTCTCATGGAGGAGTTGACTTCGCCTACGAAATCGAAGAAGCCCGGGGTATCGATGAAGTTGATCTTAGTATCCTTATATTCAACGGGGACCATAGAAAGACCAATGGAATATCCCTTTTCAATCTCCATCTTGTCGAAGTCAGATACGGTATTTCCATCTTCTACCTTTCCCATTCTGTTGGTTACGCCGGTAGCCAGCAGTGCAGCCTCGAGGAAAGTGGTCTTTCCGCAGCCGCCATGGCCGACAAGAGCGATATTACGGATATTTTCGCTTGAATAATCTTTCATTGGGAATGTTCCTCCTAATAATACTGTAAATGGCCGGGCTAAATTCAGCCCGACCATTTGATTATATCATTATAATATATTTCAGTAAAGCAACATCTTTTATCAAAGAAGGATTTATACCGAAACTTTCGGATCGCAAGGCGATCATTTGATAATTTTGCAGTGTCTGCCCCTAAAATTCCGCAGTTCTCGGCGTTCTGGGGAAGGGCAGCACGTCGCGGATGTTGGACATGCCGGTAAGATACATGATCATGCGCTCAAAGCCCAGACCGAAGCCTGCATGCTTTACGCCGCCGTACTTGCGCAGCTCCAGATACCACCAATAGGTCTCTTCGTCCATGCCGTTGGTGCGGATCTTGTCGAGCAGAACATCGTAGCGCTCTTCTCTCTGGGAGCCGCCGACGATCTCGCCGACGCCGGGAACCAGCAGGTCAACGGCAGCAACGGTCTTGCCGTCGTCGTTGATGCGCATATAGAAGGCCTTGATGTCGGCGGGGTAATCGGTGAGGAATACGGGCGCCTTGAAGACCTCCTCGGTCAGATAGCGCTCGTGCTCGG
>JABUTE010000003.1 GCA_021443825.1 Bacillota bacterium | reverse complement strand
TCGTAAAGGCCCTCGATCATGCTCAGATCGTCGATGACGTAGATGTTCTCCAGATAAGGAACCTCTTCGATCACCTCATCAGCAGAAAACAGCATCATCTCCAAGGGCTCCTTCAGCTTGACGATATAGCCTGCCGGCTCTTGTGCAAAGGCAAGGCCGGAAAAGAGCACCAGCAGAAGTCCTGTAAAAAACAGGCCCCGCAGCTTATTTCTTGTTTTCATGAGACCTCTCTTTTTCATGAGACCTCCTTTATTTGTTCTTTTGAAAAGACAGGCTGCCCCGTTGAAGGGACAGCCTGCGTAATAGACTGTTAAGTCAATTGTAGTTTAGACGCTAGCGATTTTCAAGTATGTAGCGAACAACACGCTCGAAGATGGCTGCGACCTCTGCTCTGGTAGCCTGCTTCTTAGGCATCAGGCTGGTGCCGCTGCCTTCGATGATGCCTGCCTCGCATGCCCACCGGAAGCTGTCCAGCGCGTATGCGGAGATCTGATCGGCATCGGTAAACCGGTCAAGGTCGCCCCGTTCGGTTCCCATGAAGCCGGCCGCCTTCAGGTAGCGTGCGATCATGGTAACCAGCTGCTCTCTTGTTACCTGACGGTCAGGTGCGAAGAGGTCTGCGCTGACACCTTCAACGATGCCGTTTTCGACTGCCCAGACCACAGCCTCACTGTACCAGGTGCTGCCGGATACATCGCTGAACGGATTGGTTCCTTCTGCCTTAGGCAGTCCGGCGAAGCGGTGCAGCACGGTAACGACCATGGCTCTGGTCATGGGATTTGCGGGAGCAAACAGGTCGTCTCCCACGCCCTCGAAGAGCTTTCTGTCGGATACGAACTTGATGCTTTCCTGTGCCCAGTGACCGACGGTGTCGGTGTAGTAGCTGTTGACGGTGGCCAGCTTGTAATCGCTGCCGCCCATAAAGACGTAGACCGCCTTTCCGTTTTCCACCATGCTGATGGGTGCGATGCGGGCCTGACCGTTTTCGTCCACATAAGCGACGGTGTTTCCGGAGCCTCCGCTTACGCCTCTGGCTGCGGTGAGCACGGTATCGGCCTTCTTCGCCGTGCCGGCCGGCAGAATGACGGTGTTGCCGTCGACCACCAGGGTTACGGTCTTATCTTCGTTGGCCGTGATGATCTTGTTGATATCATCCGACGACAGAGGCTTATCCGGATCGATGATGAACTCGGTCTGCCTGTCGTCAGAAGCAGAGCCTTCGATGGCGCTGGAGGGCATTCCGCCGCCCTTTGCGATCTTGGCGTTGGCATAGGAGACGGTCTGCCAGTAGCCCGGGGTATCGTCGTATGCCTTGTCGATCTGCTGGTTCAGCTCGGAGACCTTGCGGTCGTAAGCGCGCTGTGCGTCGTCCACGGCCTTTTCCGCCTTTTCGGTCAGATATGCGGTGGTCGCTTCGCTGAATTGATTCTTTGCAGCGGTGCTGTCCTTGGAGTTGGAAGCATTCTTCCATGCATCCAGGGCGGCGGCAACGGCCGGATCGTTCTCGACTGCTGCCAGCAGCTGTGCCAGAGCCTGTTCATCGCCGTCTGCGATCGCCTTGGCGGCTGCATCCTTAAGCTTTGCTGCCTCGGCCTTGATCACCTTGGCCTGTGCATTTTCTTCTGCGGTGCGCAGCGCTGCTTCAAGAGACTTCAGGGAATCTTCGCCGCTGCCGACGATCTCGGTCATGACGTCAAAGCCGTCGCGAGGATCGGGATCGTAAACAGGTCTTACGAATACCTGATAGTTACCGGTGCCCAGTCCGCCGATGGTGGTCTGGGATACGCTTTCGTTCAGATCGCTTGCAAATTGCCAGTTCAGGTCGAGATCCTTGATGGCCTGCATGTTGCCGGTGTAATCGACGGGAGCCTCGCCCTCCTTCAGCGGCAGTACCGCGTACTGGTAAACAGGTGCGGTGCCGTCGTAGGCAGAGCCGCCTTCGGCGGTGATGATCACAGCGCCGCTCGGGTTGGTGTTGCTTCCGTTGGATCTGGTTTTAACGGTAAGGCTGGTGCCTTCGCCGCAGCCGATGGTATAAGGATCGCTGACGACGATGCCCTTCTGCAGCTTTGCATCGGCCGCATAGCTTCTTGCGGATTCTGCCTGCAGGGCTGCAAGGGCGTTTTCGTAATCTGCTGCCGTGGTCTGCTTATCGGTAAGCGCCGCGCTCAGCTCGGTTGCGATGTCGGCCAGGCGCAATGCATCCAGCTTGTCGCCCAGGGCTTCGTTAAAGTTCTTCAGCTCTTCGCTGCCGGGGGCAAGACCCAAGCGCTCATCGATCAGATCCATGGCTTCGATTCCGGTGATTCCGGCTTTTCTCAATTCCGCCGAGGTATCTGTCTTTGCCGATGCCTGTGCTGCATTGGCTTCGTCGAAGGCCTGCTTTAAGCGGTCGACTTCTGCTGCCGTGATCTTGCCGCTGCCTTCGCTGAGCAGAGCTTCTGCTGCCAGATATTCTTCTTCGGCAGCCTTGTAAGCGGTCATGGCGTCGGCCATCTTGATGGCGGCATCGTTGATGGTGCGCAGCTGGGCATCTGCGGTCTGCAGAGCGCTCTGCTGCAATGTGTTGTATGCGGAAGCAGCTGCTTCTGCATTCGCCTTCAGGACCTCCAGCTGGGCAGCCTTTGCAGCTGCATCGCCTTCGGGAATCAGGGCTCTGACGGCGACCTGATAGGTGCCGGTTGCCATACCGTCAAATACGGCGTTGGTTCCGTCGCCGGCTGCATCTGCGCCGACCCACTGAACGCCCTCTGCCATAAAGTCGTCTGCGGTGAGGGTGGTTCCTTCTGCTGCGGGCAGTACGGCAAATTCGTACAGGCCGCTGTCTCCTCTTGCTGCAGATACGTACAGGGTACCGTCAGCAGAGTAGGCGGCGCTGGCCATCTTGGAGGAAACCGATCCGATGACGACGCAGTTGCCGCTGAGGGTGATGTGCTCCGTTGCCATGGTGCGGTAGTTTGCGGGCTGCTGTGCATCGCGGATGATGACCACATACTCGCAGCTGCCGTCGGCGGGAGCGGTGAGATCTTCGATGGTAACCACGTCATCGTGGGCTGCGGCAGTCCAGGTAAGACCGTCGAGCCAGCGGTAGTCGCCGTCTTCGTCGAAGTTCTTCTGATCGGGCTCGGTGCCCATGTCTTCTGCCTTTACGATGGCATATTCATAGGTACCGAAGTAGTTGTTATAGCTGAACAGCTGATCCAGTCCGCTGGCATAGCTGCCGCCGGTGACCTTGTTCAGATCGACGGTGACGGTGCCGAAGCCGCACAGGCCGTTTTCGTCGGGAGCGCTCCAAGGATCGTTGCTGCTGTAGGTGCCTGCCTCATTGTCGTAGACGGGAACCTCCACAGCAAGTCTCTTCGCACCGCTCAGATTCTTTTCGTCGTAGGTGACGAAATCGTAGATGCCGCCGTACCGCAGCGTTATCTCACCGCTGAAGGCGTTGGATGCGCCGGTGGCAGGGGTCAGATCGTCGCTGTTGACGGTGACACGGTTCAGCCTGGTGATGGAGGTGGACTGCTTGGTGGCGGTCCAGCTTACCTTAACGCTGTTGGGATCAAACTGCGGGTCGGCTGCGACGGCGCGAAGCTCGGGCAGAGCCTCGAAGCAGTCGACGAAGAGCACCTTCTGGCTCCAGGTCTCGGTATTGCTGTTTTCGGAGCGGACCAGGTAGATTCCGTTTTCGGGAATGACGGCGCTGCCGTTATCGGCAAACGCGGCCTCCTCTGCGCCGTAGACCTTGTAGGCCAAAGCAGCGTCGCCTTCGGTGGTGTAGCTGAATTCTACGGTGCTTCCGGCCAGAACGTCTTCGCTGGTATAGACGACGATGCCGCTGTAGATATCCTCGGTGCTGCCGCCTGCCGTCTTCTTGACGACGGTGCCGCTGAGGGCGGGCGCCTTTCCGTAAGCCTCGTTGCCGGCCAGCACGTTATCGGTAAACCAGAGCACATTGACGTCGCGCCGCGTGGTATTGCCGTTGGTATCGGTGGCAGCTGCGCTGAAGCTTTCCACATCCTTATCGACGGTGAAGGTCATGCTCCAAAGTCCGGAGGTGGTCTTGACGGGAGCCGCGGTAAGGGCGGTGCCGTTGACCTTGACATTCAGGCTCTGCAGACCGGTCTCGTCGATGGCGTAGACCGTCAGCTCGACCGTATCGGTATCGGGAACGGAATGATAGGTCGGGAAGGATCTGCTCCAGAAGAGTCCGGGAGCTTCCTTGTCGTCGCTGGGGGTATAGGGTGCGCTGTATTCCAGCTTGACCGTATCCAGATATGCCTCGTCGCTGACTACCTTGACCGTAATGGTGTGGGTCAGGTTCTCTTCGTTGTTGAAGGCATCGATCTCCGACAGCATGTCTGCGGAGGTTCCGCTCAGGCGAACGGTTCCGGGGAATACGTTGCTGCTCACCTCAACTTCACCGATCAGGTTGAAGGAGAGAGCACCGGCCTTGGTCTCGAAGGTGAAGTAAGCACCCTTTTCGCCCTTGGCCAGGTTGCCCAGATAGGGCTCTTCCAGAGCATCGCCCCAGCCTGCAGAGGTTACGAACCGCCAATCCTGATTCAGTGCAGCAGGATCGAAGAGGCTGTTGTCGGCGTTGTAGAAGGTGAACTGGGCATCGTCGTTGTAGATGTTGATGCCGTCTGCTTCCGCATTGACCTGGAATACGATGGGATAGGTGGTATTGGTGGCTGTATCGGTGATATGGATGACACCGCTGCCCTCCTGGGCGCCGACGATGGTCAGGTAGCCGGTCATGATGCCGGGAACGCCGTCAACGTCTGCGTCTTCGGTATAGTAGAGGGTGGTCAGCTCATCGGCACCGTCTTCGACCTCCAGCACGGTCAGCTCGGGAGCCTTTCCGGTGGTGGTGGAAACGGAGAAGGGCAGTCTGTGAACGCTGCCGCGGGCGATGTTGATCTTTGCGGCTGCGCCGATAAAGGTTGCCTCCTCCAGCGCTACCTCTCTGCTGTTGTTGGCGCTGTAGTACTCGTCGCTGTGCGCGCTGGTATACAGACCGTCTGCATTAAAGGACGCATTGCTGGACCTGGAGAATACCTCCAGCTTCAGGTCGAAGCTGCCCGATTCCTTGCCCTTGAACAGGGAAGGATCGATGATCAGCTTGGCGTTGACCGTTCTGCAGAAGCTTTCGCTCAGGTCGTCGCCCGCCTGCTTTGCTGCCTCGTAGCCGGCAAGAGCCGCTGCATAGGTGGCATATCTGGTGGGAACATAAACGCTGCCGTTATCGGAGGGTACATGCCAGAACTGCTGCTCGGACGCGCTGAGGGCGTTGTATTGAGCGGCGGTCTTGATGTATTCCTGCTTTCTCATGGCTTCGGCAGCCGCCTGTGCGGCGGCCATGCCGGAGTAATCTCCGTTGTAGTAGCTTCCGCTGGCGGAATCGTACTTCCAATTCTTCATGGCTTCTTCGCCGGCCGTGAAGGCTGCATAAGCGGAGTTATAGCGGCCGGGATACCAGTAGGTGGTTCCGTTGTATTCACCGCGGATGTAACCGGTGGTCTCGGTCAGGGTGTAGTACTCGGATCTTGCCTGCAGGTATTCGGCTGCAGAGATGTAGTAGTTTCTGGTGTAGAACCGGTCGTCGGTGCCGAGGCGAACCACGCCGTTGGCCAGATCGGTCTGGGGCGATTCCAGCGTCTCCAGCTCAGAGGTGATGAACTTCTGCTGGGATACCAGGATCTCGCTCTTCGTAAGATCGAGAGGAACGTAGACGGCAGTTTCCTGTCCGCCGTCGTTGCCTTCGCTTCCGACGGTCTCGTACCGGTCGATGTAAGACATCTGCAGGTAGACATCCTCGGCGTTGGCGGAGCCTCTGTTGGTCACATTAAAGGTTACGTCTGCAACGGCATTGCCGTCGGCATCCACGCCGGTGATCTCTGCCTTTACATATTCGATGCCCAGATCAGCCTTGCTTTCTACATTGAATCTGCTGGTGGCATCGTTTCTGTTTTCGTAAACATAGGCACCTTCGCCGATGTAATCGCGATCCTCCGATACGCGGATGCTGAAGAAGTCGCCGGTGGTCAGGTCGCGGTTGAGGGGCTTGCACAGCTGCTCATCGGTAGACAGGGATACGGTCTGGCCGGAGCCGATATTTTCATAGATGTTCCAGGTGGCCAGCGCATCGCCCTCGCCGTTGAGCAGCAGCTCGACGGTGACCGGATTCTGCCGGCTTGCGCGGATTGCGGCATCGCCCACATTGGTGAACGACACATTGGCGTAGAGCCTGGAGCCTTCGCCGAACTCGCTGTAAGCGAACCGGATAGCAGCATTTGAGATCAGCTGACCGCACTTGCTGTAGCTGATGGCGTAAACGCCCTGGTTGCCGTGCTCGGCAGGGCCGCCCTCTTCGGACTGGGTCCTGGGGGCATAGACCGTCTTCTTAGCCGCGTCGTCTGCGGAGGCGACCACGTTGCCGTTTTCGTCCACATACTGACCGCTGATGTTGGTTCTGGGCAGAACGTACTTGACCAGCTGGGTCTGTACGCCCTGGGTCAGGATCAGCAGCTCAGGCGCGGAGTTCTGGGTCTCGCCCAGGCCAAGGGCCAGCAGCACGTCGGCCAGCTCGTCGCCGGCATCCAGTGTGCTCAGCTCGTCTGCTTCGATGCCGTTTTCGGCAAGCAGCTGCTTTGCGTAGGCCTGCGCCGTCAGTGCAGAGGCTTCCGCTTCGCCGCTTAAGCCGTCAAGCTCGGGCTGACGGGAGCTGCTGCTGCCCAAAGCGATCTGCAGGTTGCTGAAGGAGAAGGTATTGATGGTGCCTGCCTCATCGACCGGTGCCATGTAGGCCTCCTGGGTCTGGGTGGGCGACCAGTTGTTGAGGATGGACTGCTCGTAAACATCCATCCGGTTCATGGCCAGCATGGTGCCGGCGCCCCACTGGGCCGTTTCGGGATC
The DNA here is from genome assembly GCA_021443825.1 of Bacillota bacterium. Lineage (GTDB taxonomy): Bacteria > Bacillota > Clostridia > Peptostreptococcales > Anaerovoracaceae > RGIG2707. The sequence goes on along the minus strand of JABUTE010000003.1, from coordinate 9,653 downwards.
CCAGTATGCCATGTAGATGGCATTGTTGGTGCTGTTGGCAACGGTGCCGGTATAGACAGCGACCAGGTTGCCGTCGCCGTCGGCGCCGATGACTACATCCATCTTGCCGGAAGCCAGATTGCTGCCTTCGGCAGCCTCTTCGCCATAGATCTGCTCTGCGGTAAAGAAGGCATTGATGGAGCCGTGAGACTTTCCGGTCGCATCCGGCTGGGTAATGGAAGCCAGCGAGCTTTCGCGGATCACATAGGTGGCTCCGTTCATCTCAAACAGCAGGAAGGTCTCGGCCGCTGCGTCGAAGACTTCGAATTCTTCGTCGTTATCGGGCAGGGCATTGCCCAGTCTGCCGGTGAGGAACTTGAGGCAGCCCATGTAGGCATCCTCGTATGCTTCGTCCAGACGGGACTTTTTATAAACACCGTCTCTTGAGCTGTCGTTTTCGTAGTTGACGGTCTGTCTGAGCAGGACGGGCTCGCCCCATTCCACAGAATTGCCGCTAACGGTGAAGGATCTGAGATACAGGCGGCTGATGGTCATTTCGTCGGTGTAGCTGCCGCTGCTGCCGATCAGCCTGTCTTCGGAGGTCATGTAAGAGACGTAATACTTGTCTCCCACCTTGGCCAGATCCAGATTGGTCAGGATCTCATTGGTGGCATCTTCTGCAAATGCAGCGTAATTGCCCTCCTGATGACCGCTGACGTACATTTCGCCGTTGGTCAGAGCCGTTCCGTCGGCATTGACCAGGGTCAGCCGGCTGTTGCCTCCGTACAGGTTCAGATAGGCTTCTTTAATATCCATACGGGACTGCTTTGAGGCTGCGATGTAATCTGCGCTCATGCCGCCGTTATTGAGGGTCGTGGCATTGCCGGTGGAGAGGCCGTCGATGTAAGCGCTGTATTCGTTCAGCTGGCTGTCGATGGCGTCTGCGGTATAGGGTACCGACTGGGCATAGAGCACTACGTCTCCGTCGCTCTTGGGCAGGAAATCGTAGCGTCCGTTGGCAGCGCCGCTGACGACCGTCTTACCGGTAAAGCCGGTAGCCTGTTCATCGGCGGTATCAAAGACCGCATGCTTTACCACCGTATTTCCGGCAGCCTTAAAGAGCTGGCCCGCCGTATCCTGACCGACAAAGTAATCGTAGGATTCGAAGTAAGAATACCAATCCTCGAACTTCTCTTGTGCATCCAGGTAATCCAAGTACGCATTATTATCCGCTACCCACTGATCGTGAGCAGCGTTAAAGGCATCATCATCGTATTCCTGGGCTTCCGCATCAAAGAATTCACCTCTCTGCGGCTCATCGCCGGGGGGATCCACAGGAGTAAGCTGCAGGGTGGTGTAGTTATTCAGGGTCATTTCGACGCCGCCGATCACGAAGGGGTCGTCATAAGGACGGGCAGCCGTCTTGTAGTTTTCTGCCGTCATGCCGGCATAGATGTCGTCAGGCTGCGGTGCAGGCGCACGCTGGGGCTCTGCATAGCTGATCCATGCGGCATGGATCTTAGAACCTTCGGCCCAGACGGTAAAGTCCAGATCGCCGGTGCCGTCGCCGTCAAGAGCAACGCCTTCACTGGAGGTGCTTGCCTTGATGGGGCTTACCAGACCGTAGTTGCTGTCGGCCTCGCTGACGCGGTAGAGCATCAGCTTGGTGCGGTCGACATCGGCAGCAGCCGAATTATCGGTCGCGGTAATGACAACGTAGTTATGTTCGCCGGCCGTTACCAGCTGATAATCGTAGCCGGTCTCAACGTTGTTCTGCAGGCGGAAGGCATTGACCGAGGTACCGTAGCCGGATACCTGGAATTCCGCCGCATGAGAATCAAAGGCCTGGGTCTCAAGCTCTTCGGCACGGTTTACATGATTGGTGTAGGTCTTAGAACGCAGACGGGAAGGCGGCGTGATGCGGGCATCGATGGTGCCGTCGCCGTCGGCATCTACGGCAAGCTCGCCGATATCGCCTCCGAACGCACCGCCCAGAGCCGACCAGCTGTGGCTCCAGGTGCCTCCGTCGTCTGCCCCCTCGTCTTCATATTGCAGGGTGTAGCTGATCAGATCCTGCTCGTAGTTAAAGAACAGGAATACGACGCGCAGGCCCAGGCCCAGCGTCAGTTCAAAGGATTCAAACAGGAAGGGCTCATATTCGCCGTCGATGTAGGGTCCCAGGCGGAAGGCGACGCCGATGCTTGCATTGAAATAGCATTCGATCTTGGCGATATCGATACCGACACCGACGCCCAGCTCGATACCTACTTCGATCTCAAAGGCAAAGCCGCACCAGTAGACATCGGAGGTGACATCCTTGATCGCCTTGATGGAGGCGATGGTGGTAACATCGTTGGTCTTGGTCTCGTCGAGATCCATGGCAGACAGCACGACGACCACGGTCTCACCCAGGTCGAAGCTGCTCTGACCCTTGGCGAAGACATTGACCGCATCGCCGCCGGCACCTTCGATGTAACCGCTCTTATAGCCCTTGGCTGCAGAGCCGATCTCGCCGTACTCCAGCTTGCCGTTGCCATTTTTATCGACGAATTCGTAGTATTCCACATACAGCTTTCCGTTGAACCTGACCTCGAAGGCCTTGTTGCTCAAAAGGAAGGCGAACTGGGAATTCTTACCGTCTGCACGGTCGTAATTCTTGCCGTCGGCGCCGTGATCGAACTCATAGAGCTGCATCACATTGATGTTATTTACATCCTCTACCGTCGGGAAGATGGGGTTGGCCTCATCGGTAACGGCCTCCCGCTCCAGTCCCAGACCGGTGGCAAGGCTGGCCTCCAGATTGAACTGGAAGTAGCCGTAGAGGATGGGGCAGACCGTCAGACGGGCCGTCAGACGGATCTCCAGCTTAAAGCCGACAGCAATGGTAGCCTCGGAGAACTGGTAATGGTTATCCAGGGGGTTGTATTTCAGCTTGATGGCGAGGGTGAGGGTTCCGGACACCTCGATGGATTTGCTCTTCAGCTTATTGGCATCCAGATCGTCTCCGGCCAGGCCCTTGAAGGCATTCTGGGTCTTTTCCTTCGCCGTTCCGGCGCCCTTGAGGGCTTTGCAGAAATCGGTGATCTTGCCCCAGTTATCCTTTACATCGTCAAAGGTATTGGCTGCAGAACCGTTTCCGCCGCCGTTATCCTTGGAAGCGAAGGGGAAGCCGACGGTAAGAGCGATCTCGTAGCCGTCGGTCTCGATGCCGAGAATGGAAACCGCCTCTCCGGTAAAGCCGAACAGCTCGGGCATGAAATCGGCTTCGACTTCAGAGTACGCGCCCTGCCCCTGGCTGCTGGCCTCACCGTGAGAGCCGCGGCTGGTGTTCTGCTTCAGATAGGAGGAATTGGGATACAGGCCGGCCGCACCGCGGGTAACGGTCTGGGGAACCTTGGTATCCTTCTTCATGACCGAAAGAGCATCCATGGAAAGCATCTCGTCGGTCAGCATTTCCTGTTCGTTGACCACCAGGGCAAAGGTATCGTTATCGACGAAGGAGCCCAGATAGTTGTTGATCTTCGCCTGGGCGTCGGCCGTCTTTGCGGTCAGTCTGGTGATATATGCGCCGGCCTTGGTAACGGAATAGGAGGAGTCGCCCTCTGCGGGAACTTCTTCTGTCCAGGTGCCGTCTTCCTTCTGGTATTCCACCGTGCCGTCGGCTGCGATGGGAATATTTTCACCGGCGATGGAGTTGGCGATGGTGATCAGCTGGGGCTGCTCGAAGTCATTGAGCAGGTTGCCCTTATATGCGGGCTCCCATACGTAGTAGGCATCGCCCAGGCGCAGTGCTGCGCTTTCATCATAGTAATAGCCGATGCCGTCGCAGAAGATCAGATCGATGGAGCTGTCAAGCTTATAGCGAACGGTATTGTTCTTCTTATCCTCTGCGTCAGCTGCGATCCTGGTAAGACGGGCCTTTAATTCATCGTAGGTGACCGGTCTTGCGGGACTGGTATCGCCGCCCAGAGGAATATCTACATAGCTGTAAGCGGTCGCTTCTGCCGTATATTTGAGATGGTTGTCGGCAGAGTACTGCTCGCGGCCGTTTTCACCGATGCGGGTACGGCCGCTGACGATGGTGCGGTAGGCTTTCTGCTCAGCCGTCAGGGCTGCGTAGGCAGCGCTGCCTGTGATATCGGTAATGAAATTGGGCATTACCTGCATCCGCTCGTCGACGGAGTGGCCTTCGGGAACGGTCAGGGATACCGGGTTAGCGGTATAGTAGGGACGCAGGAAATACTGGTGCACCGTGCCGTCGGCGTCGACGACAGGGGCAAAGGTGGTCTCTTCGTAATCCATCTTATCCAGATAGGTCACAAAGGAGTCGCCCTCGGAATGGAAGATGCCAAGGTCGGCATCCCACCAGCCATCTACCTTGCCGTTGCCGTTTTCGTCGTAATAGACGCCCATGGCGTCGATCTTGACCTGCATGGGCCGCTGAACGGTAAGGAAGTCTTCGTTATAGTAATAGAACTGCAGATTGGTGGTTCCGATGTTGGAAAGGTTCAGGTAGATATTTTCGTTGCCCTTGTAGCTCTTGCCGTTGAATACGATCAGATCCTCTTCGGGCAGGTTGAAATTGATGTATTGCACATCCTTGAAGGTCTGGCCGGAGCCGTTCTTCAGGATCATGTTGGAATAGCCGGCCTTGGGAGTCGCAGAGGTACCGGTGGCGTCGGTGTTTTCAAACAGAACGTCGACAGGCATCGGGATCTCATGCAGAGCGTAGTTGGAAAGACCGGCCAGGCGTGAATTATTAGCAACGGTGATCTTGCCTCCCTGCACACGGCTCTTGAACAGATCGTAAGCCGCAGCGATCATGGCGTCGTTGGAGTTTCCGTATTCGTCGATCTCAGCGGAGGTGAGCAGGTCGAGCTTGATCTTCTGATTGCGCATCAGCACCAGCTCGAAGGTATAGGTCTTGGAGGGATCCAGCAGGATATTGGAGAAGGTGGCCTTTCTTCCGTCGCCGGAGACGGTTGCGCCGATGAGGGTCTTGCCGTCGGAATCCGAAATGGAAGCACCGGCCAGGGTATATAAGGTCTCGCCCAGCTCGATAACGACGGTGGAGCCTTCGATCAGCATGCCGCTGTAGACGCCGCCCACACCGTCGTTATTGACGGTGACGCTCTTGATCATCTTGTTATACAGCTCGGGAATCAGCTCTGCCGCGCCGTTTGCCGTATCGGAGTCGTTGGCGGTATGCACATTGATATAGAAGGGCTTGCTGAAGGTACGCTTGGTAAAGTCGACCTCTGCGCTGATATTCAGGGTATCTTCGGATTCGCCGCCCTCCCATTTCTTCAGGCCCAGGGTGACCGAACCGTCGGAATAGCTATCGAAGGCGAAGGAAGAGGATGCGTACATGGTCTTGGCATAACGAACGGAGACCTCGAAGGTGCCGTCGTCGAAGCCTTTGTAGTTATCCCAATACTTGCCGTCGGAATCGGAGAAGTAGGTATAGGCAAATTCCATGTCGCCGTGCCACATGCGATACCAGAGGCTGGAAAGACCGGCAGCGCCGTGGATGGTGGCGGAATAGCCGGTGTATCTTCCGTGCATATTTTTGATGGATTTGGTATCGCTGCCGCCGCCGCAGCCGCTGTGCGACAGGGTGACACGCATCTTATTGGAGCCTACATTGCTGCCCCAATAGATGCGGCCGCCGTAAACAGTGCCGTACTGGTCGTTGGCATAGCTGTATTGAAGCTCTTCCATCTCATCCTGCGAAAGCCACTGGATGGAGGCTGCAGAGCCTTCCAGCGTGGCCAGCTGGTCATCCTCTTCGGTGACCTGTGCCGTATCGGTGACGGCAGGAGAAGCAACGGAAACGCCCTTTTCGGTGGTTACGGTGGCGGTGGCATCGACAGCATCCGCATCGTAGAGGATGCTTTCCAGGTTGAGCCCGCCCTCGGGAACTACGGCCGTATTAAACAGATATACAGAGCAGCGATCGTCGGTGATCTCACCGGCGTCGTCGCCTAACAGATTTTCCAGAACGATGTCGAATTCGACCCCTTCCAGATCTTCGACGCCGTCGTTGATCAGAGGGATCTCGATTTCTGCTGTAGCATTTTTATAGAAGCTGACGGTTCCTTCGGCATAGGCGTAATCGACGCCTTCCTTGGCGGTGCCGTCTTCCGTATGCCAGTCGACGGAAACGGGAAGCTGTCCGGCCGTGCGCTTAACGGTAACGACGACGGTGCCCTCGGCCTTGTCGGCGCGAACGCTGTCGATGGCAAAGCCCAGCTCGGTGGGCACTGCTTCGTCTGCGTCGTTATCTTCGATGCGCAGCAGCAGGGTGTTCAGGCTCTGGTGCACCTGTCCGCCGATGCAGTCTTCGATGGTGATGGCCGCCATACGGTCGAAATCATAGGTATCGTTATCGTTTGCGGTGATGCGGATCTCCTTGACATATTCGCCGTCGGCAAAGCATACCTCGAACATGACGCCCTTGCCCTCTTCCAGCGGAAGCTGAGAGAAGGTCTTTTCGGGGTTCAGAGGCATGTTATCGGGCATTTCGGGAAGCTCTTCGGCTTCTTCCTTAACATAAGCATCGCCGCTGAGGCAGTCGGTGCTGTAGGAGACGCCGTCTACGGTATAAACGCAGCGGAAATCGTATTCCTGCAGCTCTTCTTCGGCCACGGGAAGCTTTTTGCTGTCGCTGTCTTTGACCTCGACCCACTCGCCGTCCACAAGAGCAAGCCATTGATAGGAATCGGCGTCGCCCTCCAGGGCAGGCTGCAGGATCATGCAGGCCTCGTCGTTTCCGTCAAAGCCCGGCTCGCAGCTGACGGCAACGCCGGAGGCTTCGGGAGCTTCCGGCTCGCCCCAGGGCTGATAGGCCGTGATGGGCTGAGGATCTTCTACCTCGATGGTGATATCCTCGGGACGGATGGCGTAGGATTCATCGATCTCGCCGTCTTCGCCCTGCACGATGGCAGGATAATAGGTCAGGATGGCAGAGGCCTTGTTGGTCGTGCCGCCCAGACGGTATACTTTTAAAACAGTGGTATCACCTTCGGTCAGCCACAGCTGGCTGTCCTGCAGGGCAAAGATACCGTAGGGATAGTCTTCCGCATAGACGGAATTATCGATCGATTCGGTATTGCCCTCTTCGTCGGTGATGATGAACTGTCCGTTTCTGCCGGGGGTAACGCCGGCAGAGGTGCCCTGTGCAAAGGCCGCAACAGGGAATGCTGAGATCAGCATGGTCATCGTCAGCAGAAGTGCAATGACCCTTTTTCGCATCGTTCTCATAATCGTACCTTTCTGGAGCTTCGTGCAGAATATGCACGGGTAAGAATAAACATATATGGTCACATTATAGCAGAAAACCCTGTGACTGTTTCACGGAATTTGGAAATATGTACTTCTTTTTTTCGATCCCATCTATATAAATTATTCATAAATGTTATACGCTGTTATTTTTCTGTATTTCCGCAAAACAAGCAGCAATACGCAAAAGAGCAAGCATAAAAAAACCGGAAGGATCGCTCCTTCCGGGTATCTGTAAAGCAAGCCCGTACAAAAGGGCTATTTTTCTCCGTGGTACTGATAGTAGCAGGCCTCAACGTTGCCGTTGAACAGCTTTCTTCTGCGGTCGGCAGGGCGACCGAACTTCTTTTCGAAGGTCTTATCCGACGTGATCAGAAACAGCGACCAGGTGGGGTTATCCTTTGCGAAATACTTGAGCACCTTGTAGATCTTATCCATTTCGTCCTGCTCGCCGATGCGCTGGCCGTAGGGCGGGTTGGTGATGATGATGCCCCGCTCCCGGGCAAAGGGCAGCAGCGCCTCGCCGGAGCCTTCCTCGCCGGCAGCAAGCGCTTCGCCGTTTTCGGCAGCAGCCGCTGCGCCGCAGAGCTGGCTCATGGTGCGCCTGATGCCGCAGGCGCAAAATTCGATGCAGTCGTCTACGCCGGCTTCGATGGCATTTTCTTTTGCTGCCTCGATGGCTCTGGGGTCGATGTCGCAGGCCAGAATGTGCACCTGGCTGCCGTGATCGATGGCTTCATAGGCCGCGCGACGTTCCTCCGTCCACAGATCCTTTTCGATGCAGTCCCAGCCCTCGGAAGCAAACCGGCGGTTGAGCCCCGGCGCGATGTTGCGGGCGATGAGAGCCGCCTCGATGGGGATGGTTCCGCTGCCGCACATGGGATCGACCAGGATCCTGCCCGGCTTAAAGAACGACAGCTGGATCAGAGCCGCCGCCATGGTCTCTTTGATGGGCGCCGCGACCGCATGGGTCTTGTAGCCCCGCTTGTGCAGACCCTCGCCGGAGGTATCCAGCAGGATCAGCACCTGATCCTTTAAAAAGGCAAAGCGCACCGTATAGGCAGCGCCCGTCTCCTGAAAGGTCTCCACCTCGTAGGTCTGCTGCAGCCGCTTTACGATGGCCTTCTTGATGATGGACTGGCAGGCGGGCACGCTGTGCAGCACCGACTTGACCGACGAGCCCACCACGGTGAACTTGCCGTCCAGGGGGATCCATTCCTCCCAGGGCAGGCCGGCCGTCTGCTGAAACAGCTCCTCGAAGGTGACGGCCTTAAATTCAGCCATTTTTACATAGACCCGGTCGGCGCAGCGCAGCCACAGGTTGGAGCGTACGATGGCCCGCTCATCGCCCATATAGGTGAGGCGTCCGTCTCTGGAATCAGTGATGGCATAGCCCAGGGCTTCGATCTCTCTTTTTACGACGGCCTCCAGGCCGAAGGTGGCGCTGGCGACCAGTTCAAATCTTGACATGTATTCTCCTTAACAGGCATGAAGCCTTTTTTATCAGCATTTTCGGCACGTTATAATACCACAGGGCAGCCGCTTTGTCATCAAAAAAACGCCGGTTTTTCGGCAGCCGCGTTTATTTTACGGTTTTCTCGCCCGATCGTTCTGATTTTGCTTGCGTACGTTTTTTGAAAGAATATAATAAGAGTTATCCGTTTTATTATCGCTTGAAATCTGCAAAGGAGAACGACATGAAGCTCTTAGAGGATCGCATTCTCAAAGACGGAAAAGGCATCGGCACCGAGATCCTAAAGGTCGATGATTTTCTGAATCACCAGATCGACGTACAGCTGCTGGATGAAATGGGCAAGGAATTCGCCCGCCTGTTTGCCCACACCGGAGCGAATAAGATCCTCACCGTCGAAAGCTCCGGCATTGCAGTTGCATATCCCACCGCACGGTATATGGGAAACCTTCCTCTCGTGTTCGCGAAAAAGAAGAAGCCCAGCACCATGCCCGAGGGAGCCTTTGTCACCGAAGTGTTTTCCTTTACCAAGCAGACCTCCACACCCATCATCGTATCGAAGAACTATCTGGGCCCCGACGATAAGCTTCTGATCATCGACGATTTTCTCGCCAGCGGAAGCGCCGGTCTGGGGCTGGTCGATATCGTAAATCAGTCGGGGGCGCAGATCGTGGGCTTTGGCGCCGCGATCGAAAAGGAATTTCAGGGAGGCGCTGCCAAGCTGCGCAATCTGGGCATCGAGGTCCATTCCCTTGCGGTCATCAAAGAGATCGTAGACGGCAACGTCATCTTTTAATAACAAAACAGCAGCCCTGCGGCCCTGGCTTTTGCATACTACTCGGAAGGAGCGCTCCTTCCGGTTTTTTCATGGGAAAGGCTCGGTGCGGCAATGCTCATAGATACAGCAAGACCTGCCTGAAAT
>JABUTE010000147.1 GCA_021443825.1 Bacillota bacterium | reverse complement strand
TCTATGCGTCGGTGGAATGCGCCGCCCGAAATCTGGATCCGCTGACCACCCATCTGGTGGTGGCCGACGCCGAACGCACCGAAAAGACCATCTGCCTGGCCGTCTCCCCCTCCCTGAAGGCCCATGGGATCCCGGGGCGCCCCAGGCTTTTTGAAGTGGTGCAAAGGGTGAAGGAGGTCAATGCCGCCCGCCTGCAAAAGGCCCCCGGGCATCGGTTTACCGGAAAGTCCTTTCGCGATAAGGAGCTTAAAGAGGACCCTTCGCTTGAACTGGACTATATCGTCGCCAGGCCGCAGATGGCCCACTACATGGAATGCAGCGCGGCCATCTATAAGACGTATTTAAAATACATCGCTCCCGAAGATATCCATGTCTATTCCATCGACGAGGTGTTCATCGACGCCACCGATTACCTGAAGACCTATCAGATGACGGCCCATGAGCTGGCCATGACCATGATCCGCGATGTTCTGCACAGCACAGGCATCACTGCCACGGCCGGCATCGGCACCAATCTGTATCTTTGCAAGATCGCCATGGACATCGTCGCCAAGCGGATGCCTGCCGATCAGGACGGCGTTCGCATCGCAGAGCTGGACGAGCTGAGCTATCGCAGGCTTTTATGGGAGCATCGGCCGCTGGAGGATTTCTGGCGGGTGGGTAGAGGCATCTCCTCCAAGCTGCAGCAGAGGGGCATCTATACCATGGGCGATATTGCCCGCTGCTCGTTGGGAGGGCCTTCCGATTATCACAACGAAGAGCTTTTGTACCGGCTGTTTGGAGTCAATGCCCAGCTGCTCATCGATCACGCCTGGGGCTTTGAGCCCTGCACCATGAAGGATATCAAAAGCTACCGCGCCCGGTCTTCCAGCATCAGCACCGGCCAGGTGCTGGAGGGGCCTTATCCCTTCGATAAGGCCTTGCTCATCTGTAAAGAGATGGCCGATTCTCTTGCGCTTGATCTGGTATCGAAAGGGGTCTGCACCGACCAGCTGGTCATCACGGTGGGATATGATATCGAAAATATGGCTTCTTCCGCGGCAGGCGCTGCCGGCCATGAGATCGTTGCCGATGCTTACGGCCGCAGGATGCCCCGGCAGGCCCACGGCAGCATTTCGCTGGACCGCTATACCTCTTCCGGCGAACGGATCTTAAAGGCTGCGGTGGAGCTGTTTACCCGCATCGTCGATCCGGCCCTGACGGTGCGCCGCATGTACGTGGTGGCAAATCATGTGATCCCGGCAGAGCAGATCCCAAGGAACGATCAGGAGCAGCAGCTTTCCATGTTTTCGGATCCCGAAAAAGAACAGAACGAAAAGCTGGAAGAAGAACGGCTTTCGCAGGAGCTCTCCATGCAGGAGGCCATGCTGGCCATTCGCAGCAGATTCGGCAAGAACGCCATTCTGAAGGGAATGAATCTGGAGGAGGGAGCGACTACCGTCAAACGCCACGGACAGATCGGAGGACACAGAGCCTGATGGAAAAAGAAAACAAGCCCTTCCCGTATGAGGATATCCTTCACCTTCCCCATCCGGTGTCTGCAAGGCACCGGCCCATGCCCATCGCCGACCGGGCGGCCCAGTTTGCGCCCTTTGCCGCGCTGACCGGCTATGGCGACGTGATCGACGAGACCGGCCGCCTCACCGATAAAAAGCCGGTGCTGAACGAAGATGCCAAAGCGCTGCTGGACCGAAAGCTGGCCGCTCTGCTGGCGGCTTCTGTTTATGAGCCCCTGTGCGAGATCACCTATTTCGCCGCCGATGACCGAAAGGACGGAGGCTCTCTGCGGCAGGCAAGAGGGGTGATCAAGGCGGTTGACAGGGTAGGCAGAAGGCTTATAATGACCGATAAGAGAGAGATCCTGCTGGACGACATCATCGCCATCGACGCGGGGCTGTTTGCCACGGCAGAGGAGCAATAGGAGGGTACTATGGATATACAGATCCTGCATCTGATCGAGGGTGCAAAAAAAGCAAAGGGCATCACCGTCATCATCGACGTGTTCCGCGCCTTCAGTGTGGAAGCCTATCTGGCGGCCGCGGGAGCCGGAAGGATCATGCCGGTGGCCGGGGCTGAGATCCCTTTGGAGTATAAAAAGACCCATCCCGATGCCGTCATCGTCGGCGAGCGGAACGGGGTCAAGCTGCCCGGTTTTGATTTCGGAAACTCCCCGACCCAGATCGAGGGCTGCGACATTGCCGGAAGGGACGTGCTGCATACCACCAGCGCCGGCACCCAGGGCATTGCCAACGCCACCGGTGCAAAGGAGATCCTGACCGGAAGCCTGGTCAATGCCTCCGCCATCGCCAGGTATATCCTGCGCAGTGGCGTGGAGCAGGTGAGCCTGGTCGCCATGGGCCTTGCCGGCGAACGGGATACGGACGAAGATCTGCTTTGCGCCGAATATATCAAAAGCATCCTGCTGAAAGAGCCGATGAGCCGCGAAGAGCTGCATGCCCGCATCGAAGCGATCAAGACCACCGACGGAGCCAAATTCTTTGACCCTGATAATCAGGAGGTCTTTCCGGAGGGTGATTTTTACCGCAGTACCGATGTGGATCGCTTTTCCTTCGTTCTGCGGCTGAAAAAGGCAGAGCCCTACGATTACGTCGAGAAGATCGACGTGCTTTAAACCTGAAAACGCAAAACAGCCCGGACGGCAGATATTGGGCCGTCCGGGCTGTTTTCATTTTTGAAATTCTTTATGCGGTCTTGTTCTGCTGCTTTGAAAAGGGCAGCAGCAGGGCGCAGATCTCCAGACGTCCGGCCAGCATGAGCAGGCAGGCGGCGATCCGTCCGAAGCTGTTTAAAAAGTCGTAGGCTGCCTCGCCTCCGATGACGCCGAAGCTGGTTCCCACATTGCTCAGCAGGGCGCCGGCCCCGTAGAAGGCCGTCTCCATATCGGGGGCGCAGAAGGAGAGGGCGAATACGCCCAGAATAAAGGCCAGGATATACAAAAGCACGAAGCCGGTGGCCTTGATGCACACATCGTCGGAGACCGGTTTTCCGTCCATGCGCAGGGCGATCACTGCCCGGGGATGAATGCGCTTAAACAGGCTTCTTCGGATCAGCTTAAAGATCAGCACGATCCGGATCAGCTTGATGCCCGAACCGGTAGAGACAGAGCAGGCCCCGCAAAAGGACAGCAGCCAGAGCACATGCCTGGAAAAGCCCGGCCAGGCCGCCACATCGGCATTGGTAAGGCCGGTGGTGCTGTTAAAGGAGATCACTTGAAAGACGCTTTCGGAGAGCAGATCCCAAAGACCCTTTTCTCCTTTGAAATAAAGGCCGTTGGCGACCATGATCATGGCAGAGGCCGCCGCGATCAGAATCAGATAGGCCTTGAATTCGGAGTTTCTTCGGATGGCAGAAAACTCCTCACTGATCAGCCGTGCGTACAGGGGAAAGCTGATCGAAGAGAGTATCATGAAGATGCAGCAGAAAAGCTCGTCGCCCGCCAGCTCGGCGCTGATCACCGCAGAAGAGGCGCTTCCCATGCCGCCGGTCGAGCAGGTCGTCAGGGTCAGGATCAGGGCATTCTCGGCGCTGTGGCCGCATAAGACCATCAGGCCGAACATAAGGATGCTGATGGTGCAATAAAAGAAGAGCAGCATCCGGATGCTTTTGTCGTGAAAATACTGGTCCAGCCGCTTGCCGGAGCTGAGCCGCTCCAGATCGATGATGGAGCCTGCTACCGTAGACGGCAGCATGGAGGTGAGAAAAGCCAGAATGGAAAAGCCTCCCACCCATTGACAGGCCAGATAATAGAGCAGCAGGCCTTTGGTGAGGCCTTCTCCCAGACCGGCTCCCGTGGTGGTAAAGGCAGAGACCGATAAAAACAGAGCTTCCGTCGGTTTTGCCGTATAGCCGCAGGCAAGGTAGGGAATGCTGCCCAGAAGGCACAGCCCCAGATAGATCAGGATCTGTTTTTTTGTATTATTCAGATTTGACTGCCGGTAGGTGCGGACCATGTTACTGCTTGCTCCAAAAAGACGGGGTAAAGAGAAGGAATACGGTATAAAGCTCCAGTCTTCCGGCAATCATCAATACGGAAAGGAGCCATTTGCTCGCATTGGAATAAAAGGCGAAGCTCATGGTGGGGCCGACGGCTTCAAAGCCCGGACCGATGTTGCTGACGCACGCCAGCACCGAGGTGAAGGCTGTGATCAGGCTGACGTTTTCCATGCCGATGAGAAGGGTGCCGATGGCCAGGGTCATGAAATAGAGCATCAGAAATTCGCTGACCGTCTGGATCGTTGCCTCTGGAACCGTTTTGCCGCCCAGTTTGACGGTCGATACCGCATTGGGATGAAAACGGCGCCGGACCGATCGAACGGCGATCTTGACGCCCAGAATAAAGCGGATCACCTTCATGCCGCCGCCGGTGGAGGATGCGCAGCCGCCGATGAGCATCAGCAGCATCAGCACGAATTTGACGGGAAGTGGCCACAGATCGAAATCACAGGTGGCGTAGCCTGTTGTGGTGATGATGGAGCAGACCTGAAAATAGGCAAGCCGAAAGGCTTCCCAAAGGCTTTTTGCCTGCCCTGTAAGCATCAGCATGCCCAGGATAAAGCAGGTGGCTCCTGCCACGATGGCCAGATAGACACGCATTTCCGTATCCTTTAAGGCCTGCTTGCCCTTTTTATTCAGCGCCAGATAATACAGGTTGAAGTTGATGCCGGCCAGCATCATAAAGACAGAGATGATCATCTGGCAGATGTCATTGTAGCCGGCGCAGCTGTCGGCGTGAATGCCGAAGCCGCCGGTGCCCAGGGTGCCGAAGGAGATGACCACGCTGTCGAACAGGTCCATGCCGAACAGCAGCAGCAGGATCATTTCGATCACCGTCATGGCGGAATAGATCAGGTAAAGGCTGCGGGCCGAATCGTTGAAGGTAAAGGTGATCTTATCCATCGAGGGACCGGTGGTCTCGGCCCGCATGATCTTCTGTCCGCCGATGCCCAAGGCCGGCAAAATGGCGATGGTGAATACCAGGATCCCCATGCCGCCGATCCAGTGGGTAAAGGAGCGCCAGAAGAGCATGCCCTTGGGCAGGGCCTCCACATCGGTCAGGATGCTGGCACCGGTGGTGGAAAAGCCGGAGGCCGTCTCAAAGTAGGCATCGGTCAGGCTGGGAATGGCTCCCGAAATGACGAAGGGCAGGGCGCCGAAGAGGGTGAAGACCATCCAGGCGCTGCCTACGATAAAGAAGCCGTCCCGAAGACCGAGGGTCTTGCGGTCGGTATGTCCGATCACCTTCAGCAGGACTGCTCCCAGCAGGATCATGGGAACGGCACAGATGAGAAAGGACACAGCAGAACGCTGTTCGTTATAGAGCAGGGAGACGCCGCAGGGGATCAGCATAAAAAAGCCGATGGCGACGGTAGCCGCGCATAATACTTTCGCTACAACTTTCTTGTTTAAAACCATGGGTCTTACTTTCTCTTAAGAAGAGCCTGCAGATCTGCCGTGCTGGAAAGCAGAGACAGCATCAGGACCCGGTCGCCCGGCAGGACCTGCGTGTCGCCCTTGGGGATAATAACATCGTTTCCCCTGAAAATGGATGCGATCAGGACCCCGGTGGGCAGCTTCAGATAGGCCAGGGGCATCTGGGTCAGGATCATGCTGCTTTCGGCAACGATCTCCACGAATTCCGCCTGGCCCTGAATGATCTTTGAGAAGATGACGCTGCCTTCTTTTTCCAGAAAGCGGAGCAGGGTGGAGGAGCAGATCTCCAGAGGATTGATGATCATATCGACCCCCAGAGATTCGGTCAGGGGGGCATAGCTGTTGCGGCTGACCTTGGTCACCACGTCTTCAACGCCGTAGCGCTTTGCGATCAGCGAGAGCAGCAGGTTTTCTTCATCGAAGCCGGTAACAGCCACAAAGGCATCCATCGACGAGATGTTTTCTTCTTCCAAAAGGCTGGTATCGGTGGCATCGCCATTGAGCACCAGCACTTCGTCCAGCTGCTGGGAAAGAAGCTCGCAGCGGGCGCGGTCTGTTTCGATGATCTTGACCGAAAGACCGGACTGAGACAGCAGCTTGGCCAGATAAAGACCTGTTTTTCCGCCGCCGGCCAGCATGACCCGCTTGACCTTGGTATTCTTTCTTCCGGATTTGCGGATCCTGGCTTCGATCTCGGAGATGATCTTCTCCAGACCGATGATGTAGAGGGTGTCGCCCGCCTTCAGAATGGTGCTGCCGTTGGGGATGATGATCTTGCCGTTTCGGGATACGGCGGCAATGAGCACATCCTTCAGGTCGCTGCCGATATCCTTTAAGGCCTTATCGATCAGCATCGGAAGAAGGTCGATCTCGATCTCGAGAATGGCTGTTCTGCCGGAGACCAGCTTGCCTCCTGCCAGACTGTATTTCTGGGTCAGATAATTGGCGATCTCTTTAGCGCAGGCCATGTCGGGATTGATGATATAGTCGATGTTCATCGAACGGCGGATAAAATCCTCCTGGGCAACATGCTCCGGCGCGCGGATCCTGGCCACGACTCTGGGGCAGCCGAGCCCCTTGGCAAAATGGCAGATGACGATGTTCATCTCGTCGCTTTCGGTAGTAGAGATGAGCACGTCGTAATTCTGAATGTTGATATCCTTTAAGACTTCGATCTGAACGGCATTGCCCTCCACAGGGCGGATATCGTAGCGATCGGTGAGCTTTTGGAGGCGCTCCTCGCTGATGTCGATGACGGTGACTTCGTGCTCGCTGCTCAGAAGTGCCTGCGTAAATATGGTGCCGAGCTTGCCGGCGCCGACGATTACGATCTTCATATAAATCCTCTTTACGTAAACGGATGAACTGGAAAACTCAAAATATCCCCAATTATAACACCATCCGGCATCGGTAACAAGTTTCGGCCGTTCTTTCGTTTTAAATCCGGTTTTGACTTGAATATCAACTGATTTTGGTACATAATAATGTGTTAAATTGTGTTTAAGAAGAAGTATGGAGCAACGGATGGCAAAACAATTATCGGAGGATGAGCGGTTCTACCGTATGACAGAAGCGCCTCTTGGCAAGGTCATCTCTTCGCTGGCGATCCCCTGTATCATCAGCAATCTGATCACCACCATATACAATATGGCCGACACCTTCTTTATCGGTAAACTGAGCACCAGCGCCTCGGGTGCGGTCGGCATCGCCCTTTCAGCCATGTCGCTGATCCAGGCGATGGGCTTCTTTTTCGGTCAGGGCGCCGGAAACAATGTGTCGAGGCTTCTGGGTGCCCACAAGACAGAAGAGGCGTCAAAGCTGACGGCCACCGCCTTTTTTACCTGCATCCTGGTCAGCACGGTCTTTGCCGGCTGCGGCATCTTCTGGATCGAGCCCATCTGCAGGGCGCTGGGTGCCACGGAAACGATCCTTCCCTATGCGGTCTCTTATCTGCGCATCATCTTTATCGGTGCGCCCTTTATGGCCAACGGGTACTTCCTGAACCAGCAGCTGCGCTATCAGGGCTTAAGCTTTTACGGTATGATCGGCATGGGCTTTGGCGGAATTCTCAACATGGTGCTGGATCCCGTCTTTATTTTCGCTTTCGACATGGGCATTGCCGGCGCGGCCCTTGCTACCATCCTGAGCCAGATCATCAGCTTCTCGATTCTTCTTGTCTGCCTGCAGACAAAAGGAGAGGTGCGGATCCGTCTTCGCGATGTTTCGCCCTCTGCCGCCCGCTACAAGGCGATCTACCGGGGCGGTCTTCCTTCCCTGGCAAGGCAGGCCATCGGAAGCTTTGCCGCGGCTGCCCTGAATAACGCAGCCGGTGTTTACGGCGATGCGGCTGTTGCAGCCATGGCCATCGTCACCAAGATCGGCAATTTCACCAATGCCTGTGTGCTTGGCTACGGACAGGGCTTTCAGCCGGTCTGCGGCTTTTGCTACGGAGCAAAAAAATACAGAAGAGTCAAGGATGCGTTTCTTTACTGTCTTCGCCTGGGCACCCTGATCCTGGTGATCCTGTGCGCAGCAGAAGCCGTCTTTGCTCCGACTCTCATCGAGGTGTTCCGCAAAGGAGATCCCGAGGTCACCAGGTTCGGCAGCATCGCTCTGCGCTATCATTGCATCACCTTCTGGCTTACCGGCTTTTCCATCATGAACACCATGCTGTTTCAGGTCATCGGAAAGACCTACAAGTCTACGGTACTGGGGCTTGCGCGGCAGGGGCTCTGCCTGATCCCCGTGCTTGCCGTCATGCCGGCGCTCATCGGAGAGGCAGGGGTGCAGGCTGCCCAGTGCGCCGCTGATCTGATCGCAACTGTCATCGGAATCATTATGCTGAAAAGCGTTTGGAAAGAGTTATCGCTGCTCGAAGGGGCTTAGGGAACGGAGAGCGGAAAGGAAATGATATCAGAATGAGCAAGCCTATCATTGCCGTTGTCGGCAGACCGAATGTGGGTAAGTCCACTTTTTTCAATAAGATCGTCGGAAGACGTGTCTCCATCGTAGAGGATACGCCCGGTGTCACCAGAGACCGCATCATCGCCGATGCGGAATGGACCGGAAAGAATTTTCTGCTGATCGATACCGGCGGTATCGAGCCCAGCTCCGAAGAGATCATCCCCGCCCAGATGCGGGCGCAGGCAGAGATCGCCATGGAGATGGCCGATGTGATCCTGTTTCTCGTCGACGGAAAAGCAGGTCTTACCACGGCCGACCATGAGGTCGCAGAGATCCTGCGAAGAAAAAATAAAGAAGTCATCCTCGTCGCCAACAAGATCGACAGCGCCAAGCTGCCCGACGATTTCTACGACCTCTATGAGCTGGGCCTTGGCCAGCCCTTTGCGGTGTCTTCCGTAAACCAGCTGGGCCTGGGCGATGTTTTGGACGAGGTCTTTGCCCGCATCAATTACGAGGATTTTGAAGAAGACGACGAAGAAGAGGTGAAGATCGCTGTGATCGGCAAGCCCAATGTGGGCAAGTCCTCCATCGTCAACGCGTTTCTGGGCGAGAACCGGGTCATCGTCTCCGAGATCGCCGGCACCACCAGAGACTCCATCGACACCCATTTCGAACACGAGGGCACCCGCTATACCCTGATCGATACGGCCGGTATCCGCCGCAGAAGCAAGGTATACGAAGATGTGGAAAAGTATTCCGTCGTCAGAGCCATCGCTGCCATCGAGCGCTGCGACGTTGCTCTGATGGTCATCGACGGCTCCGAGGGACTTACCGATCAGGATAAGAAGATCGTTGGCATGGCCCATGAGGCCGGCAAGGGCATCATCATCGTCGTCAACAAATGGGATCTGGTTACCAAAGAGACCAACACCATGCGCGACATGACAAGAGAGATCAAGGGCCAGCTTCAGTTCATGGATTACGCTCCCGTCATGTTCACCTCTGCCATCAAGGGGCAGCGTCTGCTGCCGGTGCTGGATATGGCAAAGGCGGTATCCGAAAACCGGGCGATGCGGGTATCCACCGGTCAGCTCAATTCGCTGATCGCCGATGCGGTGATGATGAACAATCCTCCCGCAGACAAGGGCAAGCGGCTGAAGATCTATTACTGCACTCAGGTGGGCGTAAAGCCGCCTCTCTTTGCCTTCCAGGTCAACGACCGGGAGCTGATGCACTTCTCTTATTCCAGATATCTGGAAAACAAGATCCGCGAGGGCTACGGCTTCGACGGCACCTCCATCAAATTCGTATTCAGAGAAAAGGGAGAAAAATACGATGAGTAGATCTATCCTTGCGGTTGCGGCTGCCTATCTGCTGGGCAGCATCTCGCCTGCGATCCTGCTGAGCAAGGCCCTGGGAAAGGATATTCGCCAATGCGGCAGCGGCAATGCGGGAACCACCAACATGCTTCGCACCTACGGCGTTAAGGCCGCTGCAGTGACCCTGCTGCTGGATGCTTTAAAGGGCGCGGCAGCGACGGTCATCGGCCGCTCTGCAGCAGGGGAGCTGTGCGCCAGCGTCTGTCTGGTGGCGGTGATCATCGGGCACATCTTTCCTCTGTATTTCGGCTTTAAAGGCGGAAAGGGCATCGCCACCGCTTTCGGAAGCCTTCTGGTGCTGTCTCCTGCCATCGCCCTCATCGAGCTTGCGGTCGCTGTGAGCATCATGGCTGCCACAAAAATGGTCTCGGCCGGCTCTATTGCCGGGGCTGCGCTGCTGCCCTTCGTTACCTGGTATTTCAAGCCGGACTTTCTGCCCTTTGCGGTGGGCATCGCCGTTCTTGTCATCTACAAGCACCGCTCCAACATCGGCAGGATCCTTCGCCACGAGGAAGCCGTTCTGGATTTTTCCAAATTTAAAAAATAAAGCACATGCGAAACAGGAAAGCATTCACCGTTTATGAATAAGACATATCACATCATTACCTTCGGCTGTCAGATGAACGAGCGCGACTCCGAGACCCTTGCAGGCTTTCTGGAGGAGATGGGCTATACCTATACGGAGGATCCCAAAACAGCCGATGCCGTCATCATCAACACCTGCAGCGTCCGCGAAAATGCCGATAAAAAGTTTTTCGGCGTGTTAGGACAGCTGAAGAACCCCCATGAGCAGCGCCCCGGCATGATGGTCTGCGTATGCGGCTGCATGATGCAGCAGCAGCGCATCATCGACACCCTGAAGGCGAAATACTCCTGGGTCGACCTGGTGTTCGGCACCCACAACATGAGCGAGTTTCCCCGGCTGTTTCAAAATGCGTCGGAGCAAAAGGCCCATCTCGTCGATGTCTGGCAGGACGGAAAAGCCCTCGCCGAAGGGCTGCCTGCCCGCAGAGCTTACAGCTATAAGGCTTTCGTCAACATCATGCAGGGCTGCAACAATTTCTGCAGCTATTGCATCGTTCCCTATACCAGAGGAAGAGAGCGCAGCCGCCATCCCGAAGCGATCTTGAATGAGATCCGCCGGCTGGCCGCAGAGGGATGCAAAGAGATCATGCTGCTGGGGCAGAATGTCAACTCCTATGGCCGTGCCGGTCAGATCGAGGGCGGCTATTGCTTTGAAAAGGATGAGCCCCACTGGGACTTTGCAGGACTGCTGCGTGCCATCGATCAGATCGAGGGCATCGAGCGAGTCCGTTTTATGACCAGCCACCCCAAAGATCTTTCCGACGACCTGATCGCCTGCTTCGGTGATCTGAAGCATCTGTGCCGGCAGATCCATCTTCCTGTGCAGGCCGGAAGCTCTAAGGTGCTGAAAGAGATGAACCGGGTCTATGACCGGCAGCAGTACCTGGAGCGGGTCCGCGCCCTGCGGGCTGCCTGCCCGAGTATCGCCATCTCTACCGACATCATCGTCGGCTTTCCCGGAGAGACCGAAGAGGATTTCGAAGAGACCCTGTCTCTGGTAGAAGAGGTCCGCTACGATTCCGCCTTTACCTTCATCTATTCGGTGCGGGAGGGCACGCCTGCCGCGGCTCGCGAAGACCAGGTTCCCGAAGAGGTCAAGCACCGGCGCTTCAACCGGCTGCTGGAGACGATGCACCGTATTCAGGAAGAAAAATCGCTGCAATATCAGGACACGGTGCAGCGCATTCTGATCGAGGGCTTCAGCAAGACCGACGACACCATGCTGACCGGTCATACCGAGTCGGGAAGAGTGGTGGATCTTCCAGGAGATCCTTCCCTCATCGGTCAGATGGTCGATGTGAAGATCGTCAAGGCACAGACCTTCAGCCTTTACGGAAAATTGCTCGGATAAGAAAGGAGGCTGCTCATGTTTCGTGATTTCTGGAATATGCTTAAACGCGACCGTCTGATGATGATCCTGGTGCTGCTCTTTCTCTTTGAAGGGCCTGTAACGGAATTCTTATACGGCGGCATTGCCGGTCTTATGGACTGGTTTATGAGCACGGTCATGGTGCTTCCTGCCATTCTGATCGGGCTCTCCCTTCATGAATATGCCCATGCGAAGGCTGCCGATTACTGGGGCGATCCTACCCCCTACTATCAGGGACGCCTTACCGTCGACCCGCGGGCGCACATCGATCCGGTGGGCATGTTCTCGCTGCTCTTTCTTCATTTCGGCTGGGGCCGGCCGGTGCAGGTCGATCCCCGCAATTTCCGAAACAGAAGGGCCGGAGGCATTACGGTCGGTCTTGCCGGCATCACCATGAATTTCATCATTGCACTGGTGACGGGTCTCCTGATCCGCCTGATAGCCCAGTTTGCCGCAGGCTTTCTCTTTTACTCTGCCGTGGGAAAGGCTCTGGGCTCGGTATTGATCAATATCGTTTATCTGAACATCTATCTGATGCTGTTCAATCTGCTTCCCGTGCCGCCGCTGGATGGCTACGGCGTTATGGGCGACCTGTTCAATCTGAGAGGCAAGCGCTGGTATCAGAACATCTATTTCAACAGCCGCTATATTCTGCTGCTGATCATTCTGCTGCGCGTTCCCTCCCGGCTGCTTCCGCTGCCCTGCTATTACATCGTCAACTTCATCATGCGCACCCTGTGCGGCGTAGGCGCCTGGCCCAACCTGTTCCTGTAAAGGGATCCCTCTTGGAAGGCTCCTGCGAAGGGTGGATCGCATCTTTTCCGCTCATAGAAAATACCCGGCGTTCTGCCGGGTATTTTTGTGGTCTGCATATGGTAGGGACGGGCTTTCTAAGCCTTCTTCTTTTTGCCGAAAGGAGCTTCGTCTCCGTCGTCTAAGGAATTCATGATCTTCACCATACGCCAGGCAAGGGGAAGGGCCAGCACGGCGCCGGCGCAGAAATCCGACAGGGCCTGGCAGACGGCCAGACCTTCGGCTCCGAAGAAACGGGGAATGATCAGCACGAAGGGGATCAGGAAGATCAGCTGGCGCGAAAGGCTCAGCACCAGATTGCCGATGGGGCGGCCCAAAGACTGATACAGATTGCTGGTGACCATGACCAGCATATGGGGAATAAAGGCCAGGCAGAGGCTGCGGATCTTAAAGGAACCGATGCGCAGCATCAGCTCGTTGCCGCTGGAGTTAAACAGCATGATCAGCGGCTTTGCGTAGATGAACATGACGGTTCCCAGCACCAGCGCTGCACAGCAGCCGATGGCAAGGGTGGTAAAGTAGCTGGACTTTGCTCTCTTGTAGCGCTTTGCGCCCCAGCAAAAGCCGCAGACAGGGCCGAAGCCCTGGGAAAAGCCCATGATGGCAGATGCGATCAGGCGGTACAGCTTGTTGGCGACGGCGATGCCTGCAAGAACAGCGGTGCCGAAGGTCTTGGCTACATTGTTGGTAACGATGCCTCCTACCGACATCAGGCTCATGCGCAGGAAGGCGGGAACACCCATTTTGGCTACCTCGCCCACATTGACCCAGTCGATGTAAAAATGCCTGGGATGCAGCTCCAGCATGGCGCGATGACGGAAATAGGGAATGGAAAGGATCACGCAGCTGAAGGCCTTGGAAAGAGCCGTTGCGGCAGCCGCGCCGGCAACGCCCCAGCCCATGCCGTTGATGAAGATGGGGTCGAGCACGCAGTTGACCAGGCAGCCGGAGCACATGCCCACCATGGCAAAGGTGGTGCTGCCCTCGCTTCGCAGCAGCTGGTTCATGATCAGGTTTGCCGTGGTAAAGGGAGCGGCCAGCAGGATCCAGGTGGCATAGTCGATGGAGTATTGATGGGCCTCAGGAGTGCTGCCCAGAAGATCGATCAGCGGATGGCGCACCGAGTAGCAGGTGAGCCCGAACAGAAGCGAAAAAATACAGCCGATCACCAGGGTAGTGGTGGCTACATTGCAGGCTTTTTTGTCTTCTTTTGCGCCCATCAGACGGGAGATATAGCTGGCAGCACCCATGGCAAAGCCCATGGAGACCGCTCTTAGAATATTCATCAGAGAGTCGTTGACGGCGACGGCAGCCGTTGCCGTTTCGCCCAGGCCGCTGACAAAAAAGGTATCGGCCAGGTTGTAGATCGAGTCGATGACCGAAGAAATGATCATGGGGATGGCCACCTTGGGGATGACCTTGATCATGGGATCCTCCAGCATCATCTGCTGCCGTTTCAGTCGAGCTGCGTTTTTTTGTGTATTATCCATATTTCCTCCTTCTTGACCTTTTATTCGAGAGTGTGTCCGGTCAGCTGCGCCGCCATCTGCGAATCGGAAACGATCTCAACATATTGATTGCCGCGGTGCTGGTAGAGCTCTCTTCCCTTTGCCGCCAGGATCAGCACGGTTCCGGGGGCTGCTCTGCGAACGGCTTCCCGGATGCAGGCAGGGCGGTCGACGATGATCTCGCCCTTGCCGCCGAAGCGCTCCAGATTATTTAATACCTCTGCCGAGATCTGCGCCGGATCTTCCATGAAGGGGTCTTCTTCGGTGATCCATGCGTAGTCTGCATATTTTGCGACGACCTCGGGCAGCTGCTCTCTTCGCTGGTACCCCTTGCCGCCCGGGCAGCCGAAGAGGATCTCGATCCGTTTGCCGGGGAATTCCTCCCGGCAGCTTTTAAACAGGGTCTCATAGCTCAGCTTGTTGTGGGCATAATCGACGATGATGGAAAGATCTCTTGCTTCGTCGCGAAACAGCTCCATGCGGCCGGCAGCTTTTCCTTCGTACAGGCCGGTGCAAATATCCGTAAGAGGAATGCCCAGCTCGATGGCAATGATGGCTGCGGCCAGGGCGTTTTCTGCATTGAACAGGCCGGGCATGGTAAGTCGGATCTCGGTAAGCAGGGTGAGGGGGGCCGTATCTTCACTGCGAGACCAGATCTCAAATACGGTGAGAGAGCCCTCCTTGCGGATGTTTCTTGCGGCATATCGGGCCGGATAGCCCTTTACGCTGTCGTCGCCCAAAGGCGAGTAGCAGATCAGCTTTTCTACGGCAACGCCTTTTTTTGCGGCCGTAATGATGTCGCAAAAGCGTTCGGTATTCAGATTGACCAGGCAGGTCCTGCAGCTGTCGAAAATGCGAAGCTTTGCCTGCAGGTAGTCCTCCTCGTCGGGGTGCTCAAAGCTTCCGATGTGATCGATGCCGAAGTTCAAAAATGCTCCGACGGAAAATTCCACTCCGTAGCAGCGGTCCAGCTTCAACGCCTGCGAGCTGACCTCCATGCCCATGGCAAAGACACCGGCTTCGGCGGCGTTTTTGAACCGTTCCGAAAGCTCAGGCGCCTCCGGTGTGGTCAGATGGGATTCGTATTTGACCTTGCCGTCGTAGGTGTCGATGGTGGAAATGTAGGCGAAGGCTCCCTTGCCTGCTTTTTCGCAATAGGTCTCGCAGATGGATTTTAAAAAGTAAAGGGTGGTGGACTTGCCTTTTGTGCCGGTAAGGCCGATCAGCGGAAAGCTCCGGAAGGCTTCCGCGCAGTAAACATTGGAACAGACCGCCATGGCTCTTCGAACGTCGCTGACCAGCAGCTCACAGAGCCCGGTATGGCGGGGCTCCTCGGTCAGCAGGCAGCTTGCGCCTTTTTCTTTTGCCGACAGGGCATATTCGTTTTTAAAGGTGAGACCCTTGCAGATAAACAGGGTGCCCGGGATCACCTCACGGGAGTCGAAGCTGACTTTGGTGACAGGCCGGGCCAGAGCCTCGGGGGAGGGCGCACTTAAAAGCAGCCCCTCACGCTTCAGCGCCTGTGCATAGCTGCTTAATGGAAAGGCTTCAATTTTATTCATAGTTATTCTCACTGGGTTCGTCTTCCGGATCGATCACGGCCGCAGAAGGCGCAAAGGGGGATACGGGATCGGCTTCGCCGCCGGTCTGGGTAACAAGATTGCCTGCCGCATAGTCGTAGAAGCAGGCAGCCGAGGTAAATACATACGCATAGGGCGCGGCAGAGATGATATTTTTTATGACCGCAAAGGCGATGCTCCTTTCGCTGGCGATCAGGCTCGTCATATCCATTTGGCTGAAGGCTTCAGAAGCGGTCTGCATATCGCTGTTTACCATGATCTGCGCTGCCTGGCGGATCTCATCCACCAGACCGGGAAACATAAGATATTGCACGCAGGAGGAAAGCAGTGAGGCCAGCAGGAACCATCCGATAAAGCTGATGAGAAGGCTGGCCATGCGGGCCTTGTTTCCGAACATCAGATAATTGCTTTTGGACAGGATCCGGATCGGGCTCTGCCGTGGCTCATCCAGCAGGATGTAATAGGCCAGAATATACCGGAAGAGGGCCATGACAGACATGATCCCGATGAGAAAGCCGTAGCCGGAAAGGCTGAAGGTGGAAAGCATCATCAGAAGAAACTGCACCGCGCCCAGGATCAGCGCCTTGGGGTAGTTGCGCACGCCGGCTGCTAAGCTGTCAAGGCCGGGGCCTTCCATGCGCTGCAGCTTTAAAAAATAGCTCTGCATGCTCAACGTGCAGGCTCCCATCAGGGCGACGGAAAGAAGGGTCAGAGCAAAGCCTGCCAGATCAAAGCCCTCCACCGGGGGCAGATAATTGGAAAGATAGGCAGGAAGGTTCATCAGGGTGGTGCAGATGGCGACCACGCAGACGGACACCGTCCAGTTGCCCTTCAGCGCATAGCGGGCCAGACTTTTGATGCGGGCGTTGCTTTCTTTTACGATGGTGTTGTTGATGGTGATGTTAAACGATGCTCTCATCCGTATTTTAGAATTCCTCCTCGCTGTCTTCGTCGTCGCTGTCAAGAATATCGATCGGGCGGAAGGTGCCCAGGTCCATGGAGATCTCTTCCAGCTGATAGTTCATGCGGGACGACAGATCGGCATGGATCTTTTTGCCGCCCAGCTTTTCCACCTTGCTGGCGGTGATGGCGTCCAGCAGGCTTCCCGGATTGCCATTGATGACCACCGCAAAGGGCTCGTTATACCAGTTCTTAAACTTGTACAGCTCTTCTGCAAAGGACCGTCTTGCCTGCCGGCGGTCCAGCCCTTCGGCAAGCAGCAGAAGACGGCTCTGGATGGTGTCGAGAACAGACACCAGATCGTCGCTGTCATCGGGAACGGCGTCGCTCAGATCGTTGAAATAGTTTTCGATGATCTCGCCGGCATCTTCTGCGGCGATCAGGGAAAGAACATCGAAAAAGTCTTCAAAATCGTAATGGCGGGGGCATTCCAGCAGGTCGGCCATCTGTTCGTAATATTGAAAATCGGCCGGCGATTCGATGTCGGCCAGCTCGTAAAGCTCTTCTCTTGTCATGATATTCACCTTATTATATATACGCGGTCGTGTACTGGAATATTATAGCCCAAAAGAACGGGGTTGTCTATGTGAAGGGCATCGGCCCCTGTGAACCCTCTGTGATTTTTATGGAAATGCGGCGCGTTTCATGTATAATAAAAAAGTATGAACGAAACCATCAGAAAAGCAGTGATATTCGATATGGACGGCACCATCTGGGATTCCTCAAAGGAGGTCACCCAGTCCTGGCTTCAGATCTGCTCCGATAACGGGTTAGGAGACGTTATTACGGAAAAAAAGATCCGGGACTGCATGGGCATGGTCATGGATGATATTTTCGATAAGCTGCTTGCCGACAGACCGGCTGCATTCCGAAGAAAGATCCAGACGGAATGCGAACGCTACGAGAACACCTATCTGGAAAGTCATTGCGGCAAAGTTTACGACGGGCTGAAGGAGGCCCTGCAGCAGCTTCGCTCCATGGGCTATGCCACCATGATCGTCACCAACGCCCAGGACGGCTATGTGCAGGCCTTTTTTGCCGGAAGCGGCATGGGAAGCCTTTTCGACGACATCGAGATGTACGGGCGCACCGGCTTATCAAAGGCCGATAATATCCGGCTGATCATGGAGCGCAACGCCATCGCAGCGGCAGTATATGTGGGCGATACCCTGCTGGACATGCAATCTGCGGCGCAGGCCGGCTGCCATTTCGTGCATGCGGCATACGGCTTCGGCAGTGCACCGGAAGCCTCTTATTCCATTTCGTGCCCTGCAGAGCTGCCCGCCCTCGCAGCGCGGATCCTCGGCTGATCCCCTGCGAAAGGCTGTGCGTGCGGCAAAAAAGGTCTTTGCAAAAGAGGATCCTGTGGTATAATAGATCACACGCTCCTCTTTTCGAAGGGTCTGCAGCGTGTGAAAAGAAAATTGAAAAGTTTAAAAAAGGGTGTTGACAGGTCAGATGATCTGGTCTATAATTCTTAACTGTTGACGCAACATTTGTTAATAAACCTTTTATGCGGAAGTGGCTCAGGGGTAGAGCATCGCCTTGCCAAGGCGAGGGTCGCGAGTTCG
>JABUTE010000294.1 GCA_021443825.1 Bacillota bacterium | reverse complement strand
CTTTTGTAGCCTGCCGGCTGGCTGCGGTTTGCCCAGGGGCCTGCCGGTATGTATGTGTCGGTCTGCACCCAAAGCCCCGGGCAGCCTTTGGAATTTTATGAGATGCAATGCGATTTTCCGCCGCTGAAGACAGCTGCCGAAACGGCTGCCGGCCTTTTGGACATACGGGCCTATACGGAAGAAGAGCTGCGGCAAAAGCTGCAGCAAAAGGGCTTTTGCAGGGAAGAAGCTGGCGAAACGGTAGCGCAGTTTCGTGAGCGGGGCTATGTAGACGACGAAGCTTATGCCAAAAGCCTGGCAGCGCACCTTGCGGGCAAAGGCAGCGGAAAGCGGAAGCTTTTACAAGAGCTGCAAAAACGGGGCATCGATCGGGAGACGGCTGTGCAGGCGGCAGAGGAGGCGCTGCAGGATTCGCCCGGCGAAATGCAGCGTGCACAGGTGATGGCTGCAAAGCTCTGGGATCCTGCCGGGCACACGAAAGACGGCACCCTGCAGCGGCCCGACGACAGAATGAAGGCAAAAATTGCGAGAAGGCTTTCCTCTGCCGGGTTTGAAAGCAGCGTGATCTTCGAGGTCCTTTCCCGGCTTTCGGGGACGGAAGAAAACTGAGTATTCCTATGTTTTATCTCCGTCCTTACTTTATATTTGTTTTATATTTAGAAATATAAAATTATGATATTTTCATGAAGAAAAGGTGTTTTTTATATTTTCTTCACATAACAAGGAATCCCCTGTTACTTGACACAATCTTCTTATTCATGTAAAATACTCGAAGTTACATAGTCACTTACAGGGCGACTGTGTACTTAAGTTTTTGCAAAAGCCTTTTCGGCCCTGCAATGCTTCAGGTTATTTTTTATTTAAGGAGGTTAAAAAAGCAAGTATTTAACTTGTAAACCCCATACGGATCCCTGAGGAATTGTCTTTGTCGGTTTGAATGAACCTGAAGAAGAGAATCCTACTCTGAAGATAGGCGTTATTGCCGTTGCTCTCAACGGTGCTGGCTTCGCGGCCCCGGACATGAATTGCTGCCCGGGCTGAGCCATCGAATGGCGTCTCCTCGGGCCTGGCAACATACCTGTCAATTACGCTGCCGGCAGAATCGAGGGCACCCGGAGGATCCTCTCCGGTATAACGTCCTGATCCAGGGCGTGTATCTTCTGCAAAGGTTCATCTGCTTCCAGAACAGGATCAGGAATGCGTTGGGTGAAAGAGGGCACAGCCCGGCTTTCAGCACTTATTTTTCCGGCACTTCTCTTATCAATACAGGCAGGAGAATTGTCGAACAGTTAAAAAGGCTTTTTCCCTGAAAGCTTTTTTACCGGTATTTCCCGGTTTCCATTCAGGAGGTATTATGTGGAAATATATTCTTAAGAGAATTGTTGCACTGATCCCCGTAATTATCGGTGTTACTCTGATTGTATACTTCATCATGAGCCTTGCTCCTGGTGACCCTGCAGTCACAATTCTCGGCGATCAGGCAACCCCTGAGGCCATCGAACAGCTCAGAGAAGAAATGGGTCTGAATGATCCGATCATCGTTCAGTACGTCCGTTACATGTTCAACCTCTGCAGAGGCGACATGGGTACTTCTTACAAGACCAAGAAGGCTGTATCCGTAGAGATCTTCAGCAGATTCCCCGCAACTGCTAAGCTGTCTATCGTTGCAGTTATTTTCTCGACCATTATGGCGATTCCTCTCGGTATCGTTGCTGCTATCAAGCAGAACTCCTTCTTTGACGGTTTCTCCATGATCGTTGCTCTGCTTGGTATCTCGATGCCT
Organism: Bacillota bacterium; assembly: GCA_021443825.1. Lineage (GTDB taxonomy): Bacteria > Bacillota > Clostridia > Peptostreptococcales > Anaerovoracaceae > RGIG2707. Next base: position 16,530 of record JABUTE010000294.1, on the reverse strand, counting down.
ATCTTCTGGTTCGGTGTACTGCTCCAGCTGCTCTTCTCCCTGAAGCTCGGTTGGCTGCCCTCCACCGGTAACGATTACTGGTACAGCATCGTTCTTCCCGCAACCGCACTGGGCTTCCATAACGTTGCATCCGTTGCTCGTATCACCCGTTCTTCCATGCTGGAAGTTATCCGTCAGGACTACATCAGAACCGCTCGTGCAAAGGGCGTATCCTACGGCACTGTAATCAAGAAGCACGCACTGCGCAACGCTCTGATCCCTGTAATCACCGTACTCGGTATCCAGATCGGTTCTCTGCTTGCCGGTTCTACCCTCAGCGAGACCGTATTCGCATGGCCCGGCATGGGTCGTTTCATGATTGCTTCCATCTCCGGTCGTGACATTCCCTCCGTACTTGGCTGCATCATCCTGTTCACCCTGTGCTTCTCCGTCTGCAACCTGGCAGTCGACCTTGCTTACGGCTTCATCGATCCCCGTATCAAGTCTCAGTATAAGTAATTGGGGAGGTTGTAATTAATGGCTAAGAATAACACTAATGTTAATGGCGAAGCTGTCGTAAAGAAGCAGAACCAGTGGGTCGAAGCGTGGAAGCGCCTCACCAAGAACTGGTCCGCTATGGCCGGTCTTGCGATCCTGGTCATCATCATTCTGGCAGCGATCTTCGCAGACGTTCTCTACGATTATGATAACGTCGTAATCAAGCAGAACATTTCCGCTCGTCTGCAGGCCCCCAGTGCGGAACACTGGTTCGGTACCGACGAAGTAGGCCGTGACGTATTCGCAAGAATCGTTCACGGTGCACGTATCTCTCTTGCCATCGGTCTGTCTGCAAACGTCGTTTCGCTGACCATCGGCGGCATCCTCGGCGCCTGCGCAGGCTTCTACGGCGGAAAGCTGGATATGATCATCATGAGAATCATGGACGTATTCCTTGCGATCCCCGGCACCCTGCTTGCTATCTGCATCATGGCAGCTCTGGGTTCCTCCGTTACCAACGTAGTAATTGCAATGGCTGTATCCGGCTGCCCCGGCTACGCACGTATCGTACGTTCCGCAGTTATGCCCGTTCGTGACATGGAATACGTAGAGGCTGCCCGTGCAATCGGCTGCACCAACAAGAGAATCATCTTTGCACACGTTATCCCCAACTCTCTCGCACCGATCATCGTTCAGGCTACCATGCACGTTGCATCCGTAATCCTGACCATTGCAGGTCTGAGCTTCCTGGGTCTTGGTATTTCTCCTCCGACTCCCGAATGGGGTTCCATGCTGTCCGCAGGTCGTGCATATATCCGTGGTAATTCCTACCTGACCATGTTCCCCGGTCTGGCAATCATGATCACCATTCTTGCACTGAACCTCCTGGGCGACGGTCTCAGAGACGCACTCGACCCGAGACTCCGTTAATTTGAGAGAGGTGTAAATACTATGAGCGAAAACATGAAGAAAGATCTCGAGCTCGACATCAAGAATCTTGTTGTTGAGTTCCGTACTGATGCCGGTGTTACCCAGGCTCTGAACGGTCTTGACCTCGAAATCGAAAAGGGAAAGACTCTCGGACTCGTAGGCGAGACCGGTGCAGGAAAGACCACTACCGGTCTCTCCATCCTGCAGCTGATCCCCGACCCTCCCGGGATCATCGTTGACGGCAGCATCAAGCTGGCCGGCGAAGATGTCATGATGAAGTCCGAAAAGGAAATGGAAAAGATCAGAGGCCAGCAGGTCTCCATGATCTTCCAGGATCCTATGACTTCTCTGAACCCGGTTATGACCGTTGAAGATCAGATCGCAGAAGTAGTTGCTATTCACGAAGTAGACGCAAACGGCAAGCCCATCGCCTACTCTGATGCAATCAAGAGAGCAAAGGAAATGCTCGAGCTGGTAGGTATCCCCGGTGACCGCGGTACCGAATATCCCCACCAGTTCTCCGGCGGTATGAAGCAGCGCGTAGTTATCGCTATCGCACTGGCTTGCAACCCCAAGCTCCTCATCGCTGACGAACCTACCACCGCTCTGGACGTAACCATTCAGGCACAGGTTCTGGAAATGATGAAGGGTCTTCGTGACAAGTATGGTACCTCCATGCTGATGATCACCCACGACCTCGGTATCGTAGCTGAGATCTGCGACGCTGTATCCATCATCTATGCAGGCCGCGTAATCGAGCACGGATCTCTGGAAGATATCTTCGATAACACCAGACATCCCTACACCGAAGGTCTGTTCAACTCTCTGCCCGACCTCGATCACAGAGAACAGAGACTGAAGCCCATCAAGGGCCTTATGCCTGATCCCACCAACCTGCCCAAGGGCTGCGCATTCTGCCCGCGCTGCGACTATGCTATGGAGATCTGCCAGACACAGAAGCCTCCCAGAGTATACCGCAATGACGAACACTATGTAGAATGCTTCCTTTACAATGAGCAGAATATCAAAGAAGGAGGCGTAATCGGAAGATGAGCGAAATTAACACTAACAAGCCCCTGCTTGAGGTAAAAGGACTGAAGAAGTACTTCTCCACCAAGCGTGGTATGCTGCATGCAGTTGATGATGTAACCTTTACCATCAATCACGGTAAGACTCTGGGTGTTGTAGGCGAATCCGGCTGCGGTAAGTCCACTACCGGTCGTTCTATCCTCCGTCTGCTGGAGCCCACCGGCGGCGACGTTATCTTCGACGGTGAAGATGTACTCAAGCTGGACAAGGAACAGATGAGAAAGAAGAGACAGGAAATGCAGATCATTTTCCAGGATCCGTTCTCCTCTCTGAACCCCAGAAAGACCATCGCTGAGACCATCGCAGAGCCTATGAACATCCACGGGATCCTCAAGTCCAAGGATGAAGTAGACGCAAGAGTTCTCGAGCTGATGGATACCGTAGGTCTTGCACGTCGTCTGATGAACGTTTACCCCCACGAGCTGGACGGTGGACGCCGTCAGAGAATCGGTATCGCTCGCGCACTGTCCCTGAACCCCAAGTTCATCGTCTGCGACGAGCCCGTATCCGCTCTGGACGTATCCATTCAGGCTCAGATCCTGAACCTGCTGGAAGACCTTCAGGAAGAAATGGGTCTGACCTATATGTTCATCACCCACGACCTTTCTGTTGTAAACCACTTCTCCGATGATATCGCTGTAATGTACCTTGGTAAGCTGATCGAAAAGGCTCCTGCTGATGAGCTTTTCGCACATCCTACTCATCCGTACACCCAGGCACTTCTTTCCGCGATTCCCGAACCCAATATTCACAAGAAGACCGAAAGAATCCTGCTGAAGGGCGAAATCACTTCTCCTATCGAGCCCAAGCCCGTATGCCGCTTCGCACAGCGCTGCAACTATGCAACCGACAAGTGCAGAAGCCAGGAGCCTCAGCTCAAGGAAATCTCTCCCAACCACTTTGTATCCTGCTTCCTCTGCGACAATATGTAGCATGAGGGCTTGCGGATCAAACGGATCGGAGCAAACAGAACATAAAGACAAGGGCTTATTGCCCTTGTCTTTTTCTATGCAGAAAAGACGCGCAAGAACGGTGGCCCAAGGGTGAATTAGCAGTAAATACTTTAAATTGAGAACCTTATGGGAACAAAAGAGGTCAGATGGGCTTTCCGCCGGTTTTCATTCAATTTGTTGATAATTTAAAAATAATATAAGGAATATACATCAAAAGTTGTTAAAATATAACATATAAGAATTCTGCAGCGATATATTGTTATATAATAAATACGCGTATCTGAAATGGTTTTGTCATATTTTCTTTGACTTTTATGTCAAAATAGATATAATAAAAATGCAGGTTTTGACAGGTACCCTGCAAAGAGTTATTTCTAATTTAAGAGGTAAAAACAATGAAGAACAATTCAAGACTTCTTGCTCTGCTTCTTGCGCTGGCAATGCTGATCTCTATGGCAGCTTGCGGTGAAAAGGCAGAGGAGCCTGCTCCCGCTACGGATCCCGCTAACAACGGAACCTCCACCGAGACTCCCGTAGTACCCGCAGGTGATGCTCACTATGCAGTCGATGCAGAGACTGTTGTTGTCTGCACCGCTGACGAAACTCCTTCTGTAACTGCTCGTGATCACAACGCAGTTGCAGGCTCTTATGTCAACAGCCTGACTTACGAGACTCTGATCGAGCTGGACTTCGATCTGAATCCCCAGTGCTGCCTGGCAGAATCCTATGAAACTGAAGAGCAGGCTGACGGCTCCATGCTCTGGACCTTCCACCTCAGAAAGGGTGTAAAGTACCACAATGGCACCGAAATGACCGCTAAGGACGTTGTTGCTTCCTTCGCAGAAGCTAAGGTTTCTCCCTCTGTTGCAACCTATGCCAACGAATATGACAACGTAACTGCAGTTGATGATTACACCGTAACCATGACCACTGCTCAGCCCTCCGCAGCTCTGCTGTTCCACCTCACGTCCCACGGTAATGCAGTTGTTCCCGCTGACCTGCTCGAATCCGGTCACGACTTCAACGTAGAACCCATCGGAACCGGTCCGTACAAGATGACTGAATGGCTCATTTCCGAATCTCTGACCTTCAAGGCTCACGAAGATTACTGGAAGGGCGCTCCCGCCATCAAGACCGTAATCTGGAAGATCATCCCCGAAGGTTCCGCAAGAACCATCGCTCTGCAGGCACACGAAGTTGACTACGTTATCGAGCTCGACTCCAACGATATGGGTCTGGTAGAAGAAGACAGCTCCCTCACTCTGATGAATGTTAAGGGTCTGTCCCACAACTGGCTCACCATCAACAACGAAGTTAAGCCCTTCGACAACATGAATGTTCGTAAGGCTATGAACTGCGCGATCAACAAGGACGACATCGTAACCGTAGCTCTGAACGGTGCTGGCTTCGTAGCTCCCGGACAGACTCCTTACGGACAGGTTGGTTTCGACGGCACCGGTTATGACGGCTATGACCTCGAACTGGCAAAGAAGTATGCTGATGAATCCGGCGTAGATCTCTCCACCGTAGCATTCGAAGTAATCTGCTCCGATGATACCAAGAGAAGAGCCGGTCAGGTCATCCAGGATAACCTGAGCTCCGTATTCGGTATGTCTGTAGAACTGACCTCTATGGACCTTGCTACTTACCTTTCTGAGACCGCAGCCGGTCATTTCGAAGGCTTCATCGGCGGCTACACCTCCTCCGATATGATGTCCTTCCTGAAGGGTGTATACCACTCCGAAAACATCAACGCATCCAACAAGACCAGAACCAACGACGCTCATCTTGATGAACTGATCGAAAAGGCAATGGCTACCGTTGACAACGATGCCCGTGAACAGATCCTGATGGAGACCTCCAGATATCTGAACAGCCTCTGCTGCCAGATTCCTCTCTACCAGAAGGCTTCCCTCTCCGCTCACAACGCTCATCTGACCGGCTGCAGAATCAGCCCGTCCGGCGGCTTCTGGGTAGAAGAGTGGTCCTGGCAGTAAGCGTATAAACGCCTGAATGCCGACACGAATTTAAGCATGCCTGTAACTGCTTAAATAATACCGAATTGAATAAAAGATAACCTTAAGACTGCATTCTGAAAAGAATGCAGTCTTTTTTCGTAAATGACGAAGAAATTGCGGTGCGGGGGCGTTTTCTCCAGGTCATTGCGTAAAATATTATGCAAAAGGTTATACATCATAGAATTATTGTTGAAATACATATAACAAGACTAATAATTAGTTTTAACAAACATAAAAATCGTATTTTTAGGAAAAATCGTCTGAAAATCAGAATTAAGTTTCTTTAAGTATATCGAAATTCGATAGGTCAAAATTACGATAACCTGTATATTTTCGGACGAAAAGTTAGGAGGCATTAACCAAATTATACATGAAAATATAAACAAAATTATATGTCATGAAAACAATATACTATATTGAATTGTTTTCAAACAACAATATTAGATATCCTATACAAAGTTTAAAACACAAATTATAAGCAAATCTATATAATTTTTATATCTATATTTTCATAAATATGCATTGACGGCATAGGAATAGGAGTGTATTTTAGTTTGCAACACGAAAAAAGCATAACCGGTTCGCTAAACGTGCAGCATGATCCCAGAAGTCACTCCAGAAATCGAGGAATAAAACAATGAACAGACATACGATCACAGCTTTCGTTCTCGTCTTTGCAATGGTCTTTTCCATGGCCGCCTGCGGCGCTAAGAGCGAAACACCATCCCAGGTCTCAGCACCTGCGGAAACGACCTCCCCTTCGGCCTCCCCGGAAACAACGGCAGCACCTGCTGCAGAAGTCCACTATGCCGCCGATGCGGATACCATCGTCCTGTGCATGGGCGATGAAACTCCTTCCGTTACGGCTCGTGAGCATAATGCAAGAGCAGGCTCCTTCATCAATAACCTGACCTACGAGCAGCTGATGGCGCTGGACGACAACCTGACCCCCCAGCCTCACCTGGCGGAGTCCTATGAATACGAAGAACAGGCCGACGGATCGGTCCTTTGGACCTTCTATCTGCGCAAGGGCGTCAAATTCCACGATGGCACCGAAATGAAAGCTGTTGACGTAGTTGCATCCTTAAACGAAGCAAAGGAATCTCCTGATGTAGCGGCCGCCGCCAGAGAATACGACAATGTAACTGCTGTAGACGATTACACCGTCACCATGACCACCGCAAAGCCCTCTGCCGGACTCCTCTTCGATCTTTCCGGTCACGGTAATGCCATCGTTCCCGCCGCGCTGATCGAAAGCGGAAACGATTTCAACTCCAATCCCGTGGGCACCGGTCCTTATGTATTCAAGGAATGGAAGATCTCCGAATATCTGACCTTTGAGCGTTTCGAAGATTATTGGGGCGAAAAGGCCAAGGTTAAGAACATCGTCTGGAAGGTCATTCCCGAAGGCTCTGCAAGAACCATTGCTCTTCAGGCTCACGAGGTAGATATGATCGTCGATCTGGACTCCAACGATCAGAATCTGATCATGGAAGATCCGACCCTTTCCATCGTTAAGCAGGATGGACTTGCCCACAGCTGGCTCACCATCAACAATCAGAAAAAGCCCTTCGATAATCAGCTGGTCAGAAAGGCAATGAATGCAGCCATCAACAAGGAAGACTGTGTTACCGTCGCCCTCAACGGCTGCGGCATCGTCGCTCCCGCCCAGACGCCCAAGGGTCTGATGGGCTTCGATGCCACCGGCATGGATCCCTATGATGTAGAGCTTGCAAAAAAGTATGAAGAAGAATCCGGTGTCGATCTTTCCACCGTTTCCTTCGTCGTCATCTGCTCCGACGATACCAAGAGAAGAGCGGCGCAGGTCATTCAGTCCAATCTCAATGATACCTTCGGTATGAATGTTGAGCTGACCTCCATGGATCTTGCCACCTATCTTTCCGAAACGGCAGCGGGCAACTTTGAAGGCTTCATCGGCGGCTACAACTCCTCCGATATGACTTCCTTCCTGAAGGGTCTCTATCATTCCGAGTCCATCGGAGGCTCCAACAAGACCAGGACCAACGATCCCGCTTTGGATGAAATGATTACCAAAGCCTGCGCCACCGTCGATAATACCGACCGTGAAGAGCAGCTGAAGGCCATCTCCCGCTACCTGAACGACCTGTGCGCACAGATCCCTCTCTATCAGAACGGTGTACTTGCAGCCCATGCCTCTGCACTGCAGAACGTCACCATCAATCCCGCCTACCGGTTCTATCCCGAAAAATGGAGCTGGGAATAATCCGACAGATAGTCTTCTTGAAAAAATACAAGATGAAAATGCTGCAGCATCTGGCTGCAGCATTTTCTCTTTTATTCTATTATATATAGAAGATCCTTTCAGGGAGCTTCAGACCGATGTCGGCAGGGTCTTTTCGGGGCATCGGCAGGAGTATTCATAAAGAAATACTGTTTTGCAAAGATATGCAGGAACGATTTTTGCGCTATAAACTATATGAAAATCAGATAGATAAAAAAGCAAAAGGGCTGCAGTCTGATAGGAATAATATTGGTGAAAGAGAACAGATGCTCTGAATGAAATGGACAAATCTTTGTGGTGACATCCCATCGAATTGTTGTGAATTGTTGGCAAAAAACAATTAACTGCCAACTCAAAAGGGACTTTGCAATAAAAAACAGGCAGACATATATCTATTTTATATCGTTTGATTTTGTATTATGCATTGACGAATCCTGAAATCGGGAGTATCTTATCAACCATATCTATCCCGGCATTACCGGTTACCGGATAGATCGAAACAAAATTCCCTGTTTTATTGAGGTATTACGAATGAAGAACACTAAACTTGCAGCTCTTCTTCTCGCACTGGCCATGATCCTTTCCATGGCTGCCTGCGGCGCAAAGGAAGAGACCCCTGCACCCACCACTTCTACGCAGCCCGGAACCGAAGCAACTACCACTCCTGCAGAGACTCCCAAGGCCGACGTAAAGTATGCCGTTGACGAAAACACCGTCGTCGTTTGCACAGCAAACGAAACTCCTTCCGTAACTGCTCGCGGACACAACGCAGTTGCCGGTAACTACATGAACCAGATGACCTACGAATCCCTGATGGCTCTGGACATGCAGCTGGTTCCCCAGCCCCTTCTGGCAGAATCCTATGAATATGAAGAACAGGCTGACGGTTCCATGCTCTGGACCTTCCATCTGAGACAGGGCATCAAGTTCCATAACGGCGAAGAAATGAAGGCAGTCGACGTAGTTGCATCTCTGGACGAAGCAAAGCAGTCTCCCGACGTTGCTACCTACGCAAACGGCTTTAACGATGTTAAGGCAGTTGACGACTATACCGTTACCATGACCACTCCCGGACCCTCCGCATCTCTGCTCTACGATCTGTGCCATCACGGCAACGCAGTCGTTCCTGCAGCTCTGATCGAAAGCGGTCACGATTTCAACGAAGAACCCATCGGTACCGGTCCGTACATGATGACCGAATGGAAGATCTCCGAATCCGTTTCCTTCGTTGCATTTGCTGACTACTGGAAGGGCGAAGCTCCCATCAAGAACGTCATCTGGAAGGTCATTCCCGAAGGCTCTGCAAGAACCATCGCTCTGCAGGCTCACGAGGTTGACTACGTTGTAGAGCTTGACTCCAACGACATGGGTCTCGTTTCGGATGATGCAAACCTGACTCTGATCAACAACGCAGGTCTGGGCCACTCCTGGCTGTGCATCAACAACGAAAAGAAGCCCTTCGACAACGTAAATGTTCGTAAGGCTATGAATGCCGCTGTCAACAAGGACGACATCGTAACCGTAGCACTCAACGGTGCTGGCATCGCTGCCATCGGCCAGACTCCTTACGGTCTGATGGGCTTTGACGGAACCGGCTACGACGGCTATGACGTAGAACTGGCTAAGAAGTACGCAGAAGAATCCGGCGTCGATCTTACCACCGTATCCTTCGAAGTCATCTGCTCCGACGATACCAAGAGAAGAGCAGGTCAGGTCATCCAGTCCAACCTGTCCGACAATCTGGGCATGACGGTAGAACTGGCTTCCATGGACCTTGCAACCTATCTGTCTGAGACTGCAGCCGGTAACTTTGAAGGCTTCATCGGCGGCTACAACTCCTCCGATATGACCTCCTTCCTGAAGGGCGTATATCACTCCGCTAACATCAATGCTTCCAACAAGACCAGAACCAACGATGCTCACCTGGACGAACTGATCGAAAAGGCTTGCGCAACCGTTGATAACGCTGCTCGTGAAGAAGTACTGAAGGAGACCTCCAGATATCTGAACAGCCTCTGCTGCCAGATCCCCATCTATCAGGACTTCACCCTGTCTGCTCATAACAAGTACCTCGGAAACACCTTTACTACTGCTTCCGGCGGTTTCTGGGTCAACGAGTGGTGCTGGGAATAATTCAGTAACAGCTGAATAATTTCATCGGTCAAATGATCCCATCCGAAGCCTTTATTCAAAGGCTTCGGATTTTTTAATGCGCCAAAAACCTTGACGATTCAGGCTTTTCACACTATACTATATTGTTAATTGGCACTATAAAACGTTGTGATATTTTATATGCAAACGGAGATATATATGTACAAAAACTTATCAGACAAGCCCATCGCCCAGGTCCAGATGGAGCAGGCAGACAGATGGGAAGAAGAAAAGCTTCTGGAAAAATGCATCACTCAGCGGGAAGGGCAGCCAAACTTCCTGTTCTATGAAGGGCCTCCCACGGCTAACGGCAAGCCCGGCATCCACCATGTAATGGCAAGAACCTTAAAGGATTCCGTCTGCCGCTACAAGACCATGCAGGGCTACAAGGTAACCAGAAAAGCGGGATGGGATACCCACGGACTCCCCGTCGAGATCGAAGTGGAAAAGCAGCTTGGCTTTTCGGGCAAGCAGGACATCGAAAAGTACGGCATTCGCGAATTCAACGAAAAGTGCAAGGATTCTGTTTTTACCTACGAAAAGCTGTGGCGAGATATGACCCGCAGAATGGGTTATCTCATCAATCTGGATGATCCTTACATCACCTTGAATAACGATTACATCGAGACCGGCTGGTGGATCCTGAAGGAGTTCTTCAAGGCCGGTCTGATCTACGAAGGTCATAAGGTCGTTCCCTACTGCCCCCGCTGCGGAACCGGTCTCGCATCTCACGAGGTAGCACAGGGCTACAAGATGGTCAAGGTCCAGACCCTGACCGTTCCCTTCAAGAAGAAGGGCGAAGAAAATACCTATTTCCTGGCCTGGACGACCACTGCATGGACCTTGGCTGCCAACACCTTCCTGGCGGTAGGCCCCGATGTGGACTATATCAAGGCCGAGCAGGGCGGTAAGTTCTATTATCTGGCAAAGGCTCTGGCAGATAAGGTGCTCGGTTCTCACGGCGAATATACCGTCGTCGAAGAGATGAAGGGCAAAGATCTGGAGCATATGGAATACGAGCAGCTGATGCCCTTTGTCGAGGTGAACGGCAAGGCCTTTTTTGTAGGCTGCGCCGATTACGTTTCCACCGAAGACGGCACCGGCATCGTTCACTGCGCACCGGCCTTTGGTGAAGACGACTATAATGCAGGCCGCAAGTACAATGTGCCCGTGGTCAACCCGGTCGACGAAGAAGGAAAGTATACCGCAACTCCCTGGGCAGGTCATTTCATCATGGAAGAAGGCCTGGATGTAGAGATCATCAAGTGGCTGGCTTCTGAGGGCAAGCTCTACGACAAGGCTCGTCTGGAGCACAATTATCCCCATTGCTGGCGCTGCGATACCCCGCTGGTCTACTACGCAAAGCCCTCCTGGTACATCGAAATGACCAAGCTGAAGGATCAGCTGGTTGCAAACAACAACACCGTCAGCTGGCATCCCGATTACGTCGGTGAAGGCCGCTTCGGCAACTGGCTTGCCGATGTAAAGGACTGGGCCATCTCCAGAAACAGATACTGGGGCACTCCCATCAATATCTGGCGCTGCCCCGCATGCGGCAAGCTGGAATCCATCGGCTCCCGTGCCGAGCTGGCAGAAAAGGCCATCGAAGACATCGACGATACCATCGAGCTGCACCGCCCCTATGTGGACGATGTTCATATTAAGTGCTCCTGCGGCGCTGTCATGAGCCGGATCCCGGAGGTCATGGACTGCTGGTTCGACTCCGGTGCCATGCCCTTTGCCCAGCGGCATTATCCCTTCGAAAACAAGGAAGTCTTCGAGAAGGAATTTTTCCCCGCCGACTTCATCTGCGAAGGCATCGACCAGACCAGAGGCTGGTTCTATTCCCTCATGGCCATCTCCACCTTTATCATGGGACGGTCGCCCTACAAGAACGTTCTCGTCAACGATCTGGTGCTCGATAAAGAAGGCAAGAAGATGAGCAAGCACAAGGGCAACACCGTTGATCCCTTTGCCCTCTTCGATAAATACGGCGCCGATGCCACCAGATGGTATCTGCTCTATGTATCGCCGGTCTGGGTCCCCACCAAGTTCGACGAGGACGGACTGATCGAGGTACAGGGCAAGTTCTTCGGAACCCTGCGCAATGTATATAACTTCTTCACCCTGTATGCCAATAACGATAATATCGATGCAGCAGCCTGCTTTGTCGATTACGCAAAGCGTCCGGAGCTGGATCGCTGGATCCTTTCCCGCTGGAACTCGCTGATCAAAACGGTCACCGAAGCCATGGATGCCTACGATCACAACAAGACCGTTCACGCCATTCAGGACTTTGTCGCCGAAGATCTGTCCAACTGGTACATCCGCAGAGCAAGAAGAAGATTCTATGCCGAAGGGCTTGACGACGATAAGAAGAGCGTCTATGCCACCACCTACGAGATCCTTGCAGGCCTGGCGAAGCTGATGGCTCCCTTCGCTCCCTTCATTACCGAAGAGATCTACGGCAACCTGACCGGCGAGTCGGTGCACCTGGCTCTCTACCCTAAGGCCGATGAGGCTCTCATCGACGGTCAGCTGGAAGAACGGATGGATATCGTACGTTCTGCTGTTACCATGGGGCGCGGCATCCGCGAAAAGACCAGGATCAAGGTCCGCCAGCCCTTAAGCCAGCTGCTTTTGGACGGCAAATTCGAAGAGAAGATCGGCTATATGACAGATCTGATCAAGGAAGAGCTGAACGTAAAGCAGGTGGTATTCGAGCAGAATATGGACGAATACCTGAATTACACCTTAAAGCCTGATTTCCGCGCGGCAGGTCCTGTTCTGGGCAAGAATATCAAGGCGTTCGGCGCCACCATTGCCAAGGCAGATCCCAAGGCGGTGATGGAAGAGCTGGAAAAGAACGGTAAGATCGTGCTCGATCTGAATGGCGAGAACGTAGACATCGCTGCCGAAATGGTCAGTGTTTCCCTCAATGCCAAGGAGGGCTTTACTGCGGCGCAGGAGAACGGCCTTGTAGTCATTCTCGATACGGAGGTCTCGCAGGAGCTGCTGGACGAAGGTCTGGCAAGAGAGCTGATCTCCAAGGTGCAGCAGCTGCGCAAGAGCAGCGGCTTTGATATGATGGATCATATCGTCATCTCCATCGAGGCGGATGAAGAAGTTACCAAGGCCGTGGAGCTTTGGAAGGCGTTCATCTGCAGCGAGACGCTGGCAGACAGCATCGTTGCTGCAAGCGGCATCGAAAACGTAGAGGACCTGAACGGCCATAAGACCGGTGTCGCGGTAGAAAGGATCTAAGGCAGCGATGGAATACGATCGCAAGACCATCCGCGTTGCTGCGGCTGTCATCATTGACGAAGACCGCATCTTTGCCACGGCGCGAGGCTACGGTGAATATAAGGGCTGGTGGGAATTTCCCGGCGGCAAGCTGGAAGAGGGTGAGACTGCCGAGGAAGCAGTGGCGCGCGAGATCTGGGAGGAGCTGAATACCGAGATCAATGTGGGCGAGCGGATCCAGACAGTCGAATACGACTACCCGAAATTCCATCTTTCCATGGACTGCTTTCTTTGCACCGTAAAAAAGGGCGACCTGGTGCTGAAGGAGGCCCAGGAGGCCCGCTGGCTGTCCTCAGAGGACATTGATTCCGTTGCCTGGCTTCCTGCTGATCTGGGGCTGATCGAAACGCTGAAAAGGCTGCTGCAGCAGCGGCAGGCGTCGGCGGATATCCGCTCTTAAACAGAATATGCGAAAATAAAAACGGACTTCCGCAGGGAAGTCCGTTTTTGCGTTAACAGCAGGGAAGATGCTATTCTTCGAAAATATGGGAGTGATGGGTATGCAGAGCAGGCAGCTTTCCGTCGAAGGCCTTCATGATCGCGTCATAGCTTTCGTCGGACAGATCGTGCTCGATAAGGCAGGCGTCCTCGCAGGCCGTGTCTTCGCTGACGCCCAGGTACATCAGCACATTGGTGATGGCATTGTGGCGTTCCAGCATCTTGGCCGCGATCTCCATGCCCTTATCGGTCAGCTCAATGGACAGATCCTCTGCCATGGTGATCAGTTCCTTTTCCTTCAGTTTTTTAACTGCATAGGAAACACTGGGCTTGGTAACACCCAGCCCTGCGGCAATATCGATGGAACGGATATAGCCTTTGCTTTCTTTGAGCATCAGCATCATTTCCAGATAATCTTCTGTTGATTCATGTACGACCATTTTGCTCCTCCGTCTTTCTTCCTATTTTATCATAGACGTCAAATGGATAGAATAGTTGCCAGAAACAAATTAACATGTGTAAATTTAGTATATTTTCTCATAAAATCCCCTTGCGTGACGGCAAAAATGATAGTATATTAGAAAAATATTTTATACTTTTACGCAATACGGTTCCCCCTGTTGCGACCTGATGTAATTAGAAAGAGGCAGAAAATGTTTGAAAACCTGGTATATTATATACCTGCTGAAAATCAGAACCTGCAGGATCTGACGGCCTTGCTCAAGGCGCATCCCGAGATCGCTTTCGTTTCCCTTGCAGCTGTCGACACCTTCGGCCACGACACCGACGAAAAGATCCCGGTCCGGATCCTGCTCGACGATTACGACCAGTTTATCAAGGCGGGTGTTCAAACCGACGGCTCCTCCGTTTTGCTGCCCTGCATTGCCGATATCTCTAACGCGCGTGTCGACCTGATTCCCGACAGTGGCGTCAAGTGGTTCATCGACTATAACTTTGAAAATCCCGATCCCGAAACCGGCCTTCCCTGCGGCACTATTCGCATTCCGTCAAGCCTGGTCCATAACGAGGTGGATTACGTCGGCTCCAGAAGCATTCTGCACAGGGCTGTCGCCCGGTTTAAGGAAGGGGTTCTTGCTGCCATCAAAAACAATCCCTACGTGCTGCAGTACATGCTTTTGGACGATCCTGACGACATCGCGGAGATCGATCTGACGGCGGGAACCGAAATGGAATTCTATGTCATGACTCCCGATGATATGGCAGACCGGGAACGGCTTCATACCTCGCAGGTCATGAAGGAGCAATACTGGAAGCGCACCCAGGGCATCGTGCGCACCGCCATGGAGGAATGCTTAAAGCTGCTGGAGCTCTACGGCTTTGAAGTCGAAATGGGCCATAAGGAGGTGGGCGGTATCAAGCCCGAGATGGCCCACGGAGGCGAGCTGGATCATATCATGGAGCAGCTGGAGATCGACTGGAAATACAGCGATCCCATGCAGGCGGCCGACAACGATTACCAGGCCCGCTACATCATCAAAGACGTGTTCCGCCGCTACGGTCTCAACGTTACCTTTCTGGCAAAGCCGGTGCAGGGCGTGGCAGGCAGCGGAAAGCATGTGCATATCGGCGCGCGTGCCATCTTAAAGAACGGAAAAAAGGTCAATATCTTCACGGCAAAGGATGCGGCCCATCATTTTATGAATCCCATCGGCTTCGGTGCTCTTATGGGCATTTTGAAGAACTACGAGATCATCAATCCCTTCGTCAGCGCCACCAACGATGCCTTTAACCGGTTAAAGCCCGGTTTTGAAGCCCCGGTCTGCGTCGTTACCAGCCTGGGCAAGGGCATCGATGTGCCTTCCCGAAACAGGACCGTTCTGGTGGGCCTGGTAAGAGACATCCAAAGCCCTGCAGCCACCCATTTTGAGCTTCGCTCGCCCAACCCCAAGAGCAACACCTATCTGGTGCTGGCCAGCAGCCTGGTCTGCATGCTCGACGGCATCAATGCCTGCCTGAGGGCCGAAAAGGATCCTGTCGCTTTGGAGCGGTCGCTGTCAAAGGAATACGGCAGAGAGGATTTCTATCTGGAAAAAGACAGACGCTACCGCACCGAGCTGAACATCTTTACCGAATTTTCCGATGCTGACCGCGCCCGCTATTACGGAAAGGCGCCTGCCACCGTCTGGGAAAATATCACCAATTTCGATGACTGTGCCGATAAGACCCGTCTTCTCATCGAAAGCGGCGTCATGACCCAGAAGGATGTGGCATCCTATAAGGCGGCAGTCACCGATCAATGGGTCACCGATCTGCATGACCGTATTCTGGATAATGCAAGGGTCTTCGTTCGCTCCTGCAAAAAGATCACGCCGGAAAACGGCACCCTTGCCAACGATCTGGATGAGCAGAACTGGATGAAGGTCAATATCCTGCGGTCGGAGATCGCAAAGGATTCCATTTCGGGCCCCTGCATCATCACCCGTCTTTCGAAAACGCTGGAGGAGGGCCGTTACCACGAGGCATCTCGTCTGCAGCTGCTGCTCATGGATAAGCTGACCCAGCTGGATCAGGCCTACCGCAGCTACAAGAGAAATTTGCTGTAAGGCAGCTGGCAGCGGGCCTGCCGGATCGCAGGCACCGATCCGGCCAGAGGCAAATCAAAACCCGAAAACGGAACAGGCGTGGCGCCTTTCCGTTTCCGGGTTTTATTCTTCTATTTTTACCTGCTTTGAGCAATCCTTTCCGCCAGCTCGCTGAGATATTCCCAGCGCTCCATTTTTTCAAGCAGCAGGGTGTCGAGACGCTCCTTTTCTTCGGTCAGCTCCATCAGTCTTCCGTAGTCGCCGGCGTTTTCGGTCATCTCTGCTTCGCAGGCGGCCAGCCTTTCTTCCAGCTTTTCGATATCCTGCTCGATGGTCTCGAATTCCTTCTGCTCGCTTCCTGCATA
>JABUTE010000160.1 GCA_021443825.1 Bacillota bacterium | reverse complement strand
TCCCGGTCGAATTTTGTCAGAAATTCCGCGCCGGTCTCGGTGATATGGATCATATCCTCTACCCGCAGATAGATCTCGTCGTAAACGAAGATCTTAGGCTCCAGGCAAAAGACCATGCCGGGCCGGAAGGGCTCCCTGGCCGTGCTGCGGCAAAGCCACGGATCCTCGTGCACCTCCAGTCCGATCTGATGGCCCTGCACTCCGTCTTCGTGGTTGCGCAGCATCAGCTGCTTACCAGACTGCTTTAAGCCTTCAAAGACCAGATCGGATGCCTCGTTTACCAATGTTTTTCCGGGCACGATATGATCAGCTGCCCAGACGACGGCTTTTTGCAGGGCGCGGTAGCAGTCCTGCGCCTCCTTTGAGGGCTCTCCGATATAAAAACTGCGTCCGTAATCGGAGCAATAGCCGTTGAGCACGAAGCCCATGTCGAAGGCAACGCCGGTGCCCTTTTTAAGGGGACGGTCTTTCGGAAAGATGTAGGGGTTATACGAGGTGGGATGGCCCTTTTCTACGCAGATGCAGTTGCCGGCAAAGGAAAGATCGGCAGCGCCGGCCTCCATGGCCAGCTGTTGGATGCGGTCCTCCACCTGAAAGGGAGTGACACCCGGCTTCAGCATGGGGACCAGCTGCTCCATCACCCAGTCGGTAAATGCGGCGGCATGGGCAAGAAGGGCCACCTCTTTATCATCTTTGATGCAGCGGAGCCGGTCGGTAAAGGGTTCGCCGTAGATCAGCTTCAGAGGCTCTTTGTGATACTGGTTGGCCTGCTTTGCGATCTTTTCCAATTGGCTGCGGCACGAAAGACCGACAGCAACCGTGCCGCCGTGAAGATAGCCTTCCAGATAGTTGGCAAAATAGTCGGCGTAGCAGGTGATCACCGGGCAGGAGGCAGTGGCCTTCAGCTCTGCGGCGCGGCCCGGAACGGTAAAGACCGCAGGCTCACCTTCCGCAGGCACCCACAGGATGGATTCGGGCCGGGTCAGAGTCGGCGTGGCAAACTGGGTAAAAGGCCCCACGGTGACGCTGTAGCGCTGAAACCAGAAATCGGGAATATCCAGCAGATAGACAAAGGCGGCACTGGTGGCATAAAGAGCCCCGTCAGCACCGTTTTCCTTTAGGATCTGCTGCAGGGCGGCGATGCGCTTTGCGCTCATATTGGGAAATTTCGATCGATCGAGCATGTTCTTCCTCTTTCGTTTTCAGAAATGAAATGCGCCTTTAAGGTTCTGATCTTTCGTTCTTATCAAAAGGCAGATCCATTCTGCAAAGGCGTTTTCCCTATTCGATGCGGGCCAGCAGATCGCCCAGCAGCTCAAACACCCTGGCATAGACCAGGCAGGCATCGGCCGGCAGAGTCAGGTTGTCTGTTTCGTGCAGGATCCTTGCCTTCGCCAGCTCTTTGGCGGCATTGCCCGATTCGGGAAGAATGACCGTGCGGAAATTCTCTGCTACCGCATGCAGCTCCGGATGGTTTTCGCCGTGAACACGCACCAGCTTTGCCATCTTCTTTTCCAGCTCGGGAAGATAGTCCAGCTCCATGATCTCTTCGTATGTCATAAGGTCTCCTTTTCTTGTTTGTTATCAATAACTTACTGATTGGATTTTACAATACCGGCAGAGGAAAAGCAAACCGGACGGAGCGTTTTTGACACATTTATAATTTATAAATAATCATGTCTATCAAAAAAATACATTGAATATTCTCTGATGATTTTATATAATCAGTTGATTTTAGTTATTTTATACAATGTTGGAGGATCCATGAAAACGATTAAGAACAAACCGCTCTCATCACGCATGACTCTTTCCCTTTGTCTCGCACTGGCCGTTGGAGCGCTGACCATGCTGCTGCGGGAAAGCCTGCTCGCATCCGGAAACGGTGCAGTATGGAACACGATCAACAATCTGCTCTTTGCTGACATTACCCAGAATGCCTCTGCCCTCGGCCTTTTCTATCTGGTCGGGCAGCTGTTCATCCGTGCCCTGTCGCTGATCATCGTTCCGATGATCTACACCTCTTTGGTGCTTGCGATCATCCGCATCGCCGACGCCACCAAGCTGCGCCGCATTTCGATCAAAACCATCGGCATCTTTCTCATGACCACGGTCATGGGTCTGGCACTGGCTGCGATTGCCGGCTTCATCGTCTACAGCACCGGCGCCTTCAGCACCTCTATCGAAGGTCTTGATACCGCCAGCGGCTCCACCGGAGCAAACCCCTTAAATGTCATTCTCAACATCATTCCATCCAATATTTTCTCGACCCTCTCCACCAACGGAAGCGTTCTTGCCGTCGTATTCCTGGCGGTCACCACCGGTCTTTCCATGAATGACCTGGGCGAAGAACGGACCGCCACCTTTAAGAAGCTGCTGACCGAGTTCAACGACATCGTTGTGGTATTTCTCAACTATGTGGTCTCTACCTTCGGTCCGGTCGCCGTCTTCTGCCTGCTGGTAAGAAGCATGGCCTCCTACGGCATCACCTATCTGAAGCCTGCCTTCGCCTATATGGTCGTTACCACCGTGCTGCTGTTTGCATACCTGCTGCTTGCCTATCCTGCACTGGTCGCCCTCATGGCAAAGCTGAATCCCATCACCTTCATCAAAAAGATCGCCAAGGTGGCTATCTTCGGCTTTTCCACCTCTTCTTCGGCAGCCACTCTGTCGCTGAACACCAAGACCTGCCAGGAAGACTTTGGCGTCAGCGAAGAGATCACCTCCTTCGTTCTGCCCCTCGGCATGACCGTCAATATGGACGGAACAGCCATCATGCAGGTGGTCGCAACCCTGTTTGTCGCAGGTGTCGCAGGCTTTCAGGTATCCTTCCCCCAGCTGATCCTGATCGCCATGCTGGCCCTGGTCGCCTCTGTGGGAACCCCTGCCGCCCCCGGCTCGGGCGCCATCGTGCTGTTTACCATTCTTTCCGGTGTCGGCTTTACCTCCGACACAGCGCTGCTGGCCTACTCTCTGATTTTAGCCATCAACCGGCCCATTGAGATGCTGGTCACCGCACTGAATGTGGTCGGCGACGCCACCACCAGCATCATCGTTGCCAAGAGCGAGCATGCGCTGGACGAAGCAGCCTACAACAAGTAATTGAGATCCTCATCGCACATACAAAACCACCGGCCAAAGGCCGGTGGTTTTTTCATATCAGGATAATAGTTTTAAAAGCCGTTTTCTTGCAGACCGCAGGGCAGCTTACTCGTCTTCTTCCGTCATTTCCATGAAAATGTAGTCTTCGTCGCTGAACCGATCGCCTCCGCCGAAGAAATAGGACTTTTTCTCTTTTTTGGCCGACCCGGAAGAGGCCTTTTCGGAAGATAAGGCTGCGAGAAGAAGGATACCAAACAGGCTGATGATGAGCAATTTCATGGGGAGGACCTCCGAATGGGGAATCTCTTTCGGCCAGGACGGCTGCAATGGGAGCAGAGCGATCATGAAAGCCGGCCCGATTAGGGCAGACCCTCCGTTGCGATCATTTGATCTCAATAAAACCGGCGATGATATCGACCGCTTCGGCGGTAAGATCGTCCGGAGCTTTTTCTTCAAACGAGGCTTTTCGGCTGGCCAGATCGAGCATTCTTGCCTGATCACACAGGATCACACCATCGGTATGCGTACGGGAATCCAGACGCACATGAAAGGGATGGTTTCTGTCTGTATGCGTGATCGGACATACCATTGTAAGGCTGCTGACCCGATTGAAAAGATCGTTGCTGACCACAAGGGCCGGTCTTCGGCCGCGCTGTTCATGTCCGGTCTGCGGATCAAAATCGAGATAGACGATATCGCCCTGCTCAAATACGGTTACCATACTTCTGATCCTTTCGGCGCACCCCAGTCAAATTCAGGATCATCGGAGATCCGTCCGATCTCTTCCAGCGGTTTTCCGTAAAAAGCGGTTAAGCGTTCCTCAAGGGAACGGTGCTTCACAGGCGATGCTTTTCGGATCGAAATGGAATCGTCGATCTGGATCAGCTCCACACGGTCATTCTCGCCAATGCCGATCGCATCCAACAAAACCTTGGGAATGCGCAGCCCCTGACTGTTGCCCCATTTTTGTACCGTTGCATACATAACAAACACCTCCTGTTACAGAAAGTATATACAAAGTATAAACATATGTCAATGTTCATTTTGCCCTACCGGGTTCGAATCCCTTTGATTCTTCATAGAGACGGTGGGATCCCCGCTGCTGCGCAGCTGATGGGGCTCGCTTTTTGTTCTTCCGGCTCGCCCCAAAATGCTCCACCGGAGCATTTTGCCCTAGCGGGTTCGAATCCCACCTGCATTGTTTTTCCGCCAATAGAAAGAGGTGGCCTAAGCCACCTCTTTCTATTGGCGGAGACGGTGGGATTCGAACCCACGTGGCTGTTACACCAAACTGATTTCGAGTCAGCCCCGTTATGACCGCTTCGATACGTCTCCAGACGACTGTTCTATTTTACAGAAACAGCCGGCGAAAATCAATAGTATTTTACAGAAGCTGCGCCCCTTTGGGCACCACAATGCGAACCGCCCCGGGCAAAAGCTCGAAGGAAGAGCCGCTAAAGGCCAACACTTCACCGTCGACCGAAACATTGACCGGGCTTACCGGCTGCAGCGAAAAGGTGCGGCATTGAAGGTATTCCACGATACCTTCGGCTTCCTTTGCCTGCAGATGGGTGCCCTGATGATACTTTAAAAGCAGCTTCAGCAAGGTCGCGCCCTTCACCGGGCGAACGATGCAGATATCCATCATGCCGTCTTTGACCGACGCCTTGGGAGCGCTTTTAAAGCCGCCGCCGCAAAAGCAGCCGTTGGCAATGGCGCAGAGCATCAGTTCCTCTTCTTTTTCGATACCGTCTGCCCGGTAGCGCATGCGGTAGGTATTGCTTTTGGAAAGCACCTGCACCGCTGCTGCCACGTAAGACAGCGGGCCGCCTAAGACGGAATTTTTGATCTGGGTCTGGCGGTAGGCCACATCGCAGTCTACCCCGATGTTGAGCATGTTGAGGGAATAGCCGCCTTCGTAGCGGATCACATCGCAGGGCTGGGGTGTGCCCTGCATCTGGGCGTCAAGATCCCAGAGCGCCTTCCGGTCGGAAAAGTTCTTTGCAAAATCATTGCCGCTGCCGCAGGGGATCACCGCCAGCTGGGCATTCGCACAGCCGATCATGCCGCAGAGCACGTCGTTGAGGGTTCCGTCGCCACCGCAGGCATAGAACCGGACGGGCGAGCCCTCCGAGGCCTTCTGACGCACATAGTCGCAGGTCTCCTGCTTATTCAATGTGCGATGGATCTCGTACTCAAAGCCGGAGCGGCTGACGGCACTTCGGATCAGCGGAAGCAGCTTTTTTTCGGCCGTGCCGCTGCCGGCTGCCGGGTTCACGATAAAGATGTGCTTCATACGGCAGCTCCGCCTGAGACAACCTCTTCCAGTCCGTGGCGCAAAAGCTCTGCCTTGCGGCCGTATTTTTCGGCCAGCTCTGCTTCTCCCGTCTGCGCGCACAGCTCGGCCAGCGCCAGATAGCTTTCATAATGGGAGGGCGAAAGAGCGATCACCTTCTGAAAGCCCTCGATGGCTTCGGTAAGCCAGCCCATCTGCCGGTAGCCGCAGGCCAGATAGAAATGTAGGGGCCACCAGCCGGCGAATTCCGTTTCGGTATAGGGCTCCAGAATGCGCAGCCCCTCTTCGATGCGGCCGGCGATCATATGGTTGATGCCCGATTCGATGATCACAGGCTCTTTCAGCGACTGCAGACGCTCTTTGATCTCTGTTACGGCCTCGTCTTTTTCGTCGCTGTTTAAGGCGATAAAACGGCTCCAGGCCAGCTGTGCCTTGGCATAGAGCGCCTGGTTCAGATAGGCATAGCCCAGATAGTACCAGGCAGGGGCAAAGCTGCTGTCGGCCTCGGTGCAATACTCAAAAAAGGCGTTGGCTTCTTCCTTCAGAGCAGTGATCTGCTCGAAGGCCTCTTCGTCGCCCTCCAGGCTCAGATACCATTCTCTGCAGCTGCATGCATACAGATACATGGCCGAAACGTCGTCGTTTTCCAGAAGCAGGCAGGCCCTTGCATAGATGCAGGCCCGGGGGTATTCCTTCTGCTGCAGCTGCTCTCCTGCGCGGGAGAGGATCGCCCCCACCAGCTTTTCGTCGAACAGCTTGGCCAGCAGCCGCTTATACCGTGCGCCGTACTTAAAGCCGCTGTCGGCACCCATGGTAACGATGATATTGTCTGCCAGGTCGGCCAGAGAAATGTCGCCGCCCTTCTGAAAGGTGACATAATCCGAAGGCGTAAAGGGCAAAGGAATATTGACGAGAAACTTCATATCGCTGCGCAGGCAGTAGTCTTCGGAAAGACAGTCGTACAGATAGCCCTTCAGCACCGGACTGAGATATTCGGAAAGAGGGTCCTTTCTCTCAGAAAAAACAGGGATCATATATCCTCCTACATCTTTTCGGGCGCCTTGATGCCAAGGATCCCCAGGCCGTTTTTGATGGCCTGCTTGGCCGCTGCGGTGAGCAGCAGCTTGGCGTTCTTTTCTTCTTCGTTTTCGACGATGATATGCTCATCGTGATAGAACTTATTGAAGGCCTGGGCGATGTCGACGATGTGTCTGGTCAGCACCGAGGGTTCGTTCTTTTCGCATGCCTCCAGAATGACGCCGGGCAGAGCATACAGCTCCTTGACCAGCTCATAGGCGCTGCCTTTGCAGATGGACGAAAGATCCATCGCCGCTACATCGAAGGCTTCGGGCGCCTTGCCGTTCTTTAAGACCGACGCGGCTCTTGCGTGGGTATACTGCACATAGGGGCCGGTCTCGCCGTCGAAATTGAGCACGTTGTCGTAATTGAAAACGTAATCCTTGATGCGGCTGTTGGAAAGCTCGTTGAAGATGACGGCACCGATGCCGACGACCTTAGAGGTCTCTTCGATGTTTTCGGTGTTGACGCCCTTTTCCTTAACGATCTCGGCCGTCTTTTCTACCGCCTTGTTGAGCACATCCTCCAGGAATACCACGCGGCCGTTGCGGGTCGACATGGTTCCCTCTTCCAGTGAAACAAGACCGAAGGGCACGTGGATGCAATCCTTATACCAGTCTTTTCCCATCAGCTCCAGCACCTTGAACCACTGCTGGAAATGGAGATTCTGCTGGGAGGCGACCACGTAGATGCACTTATAGAAATCATAGGTCTGCTTGCGGTAGATGGCAGCTGCGATATCGCGGGTAATGTAAAGGGAGGTGCCGTCGCTCTTGGTGATGAGGGCAGGCGCCATGTTCCATTGCGAAAGATCGACGATCTGGGCACCTTCTGAGACCTGCAGCAGTCCTTTTTCGCGGATCTCGTCGATGACGGCCGGCATCTTATCGGAATAGAAGGACTCGCCGTTATAGGAATCGAAGGTGATATCCAGCATGTCGTAGACCCGGTTGAATTCCTTCAGGGATTCCTCGCGGAACCACTTCCACAGGCGCATTTCCTCTTCGGCGCCGTGCTCCAGGTTGTAGAAGGTCTCCCTTGCCTCCTGATCGAGAGCAGGATCGGCATCGGCCTCCTGATGGAACTTTACATAGTAGGAGAGCAGCGTCTTGATGGGCTCTCTCTTAACGTCTTCTTCGTTGCCCCAGTGGCGGTAGGCGGTGATCATCTTGCCGAACTGGGTGCCGTAGTCACCCAGATGGTTGATCCTGACCACGTTATAGCCGCAGGCATCGTACAGCTTATACAGCGCGTTTCCGATGACGGTGGAGCGGATATGACCGATATGGAAGGGCTTGGCGATGTTGGGAGAGCTGTATTCCACAATGACCGTCTTGCCTTCGCCTGCGGTGCATCTTCCGAAGCGGTCGCCGGTCGCCGCGATATCGGCCAGCGTCATTCTGGTAAAGCTTTCCTTATCGATGAACATGTTGACATAGGCATTGACATTTTCGACCTTTTCGAAGATGGCATTGCCCCCGATCTTCTCTGCCAGCTCAGCCGCGATCATGGCAGGAGCCTTGCGCATCACCTTTGCCAGCTTAAAGCAGGGGTAGGCATAATCGCCCATGGCGCTGTCTGCAGGGATCTCGATAAGGCTGTAGACCTCTTCTGCGGGCATATCCAGAGCGCTGCCCAGGATCGCTGCCAGTTCTTGTTTGATATCCTTCATGATGATTTCTCCGATCTTTATTTCTTAAGAGTTACGATGGTGCAGCCCTCGCCGCCCTCGTTGTACGAGGCAGCCTTAAAGGAGGCTACGTGCTTATGTCTTCGGAACATGGTCTGCAGGCCCTGCCTTAAGATGCCGGCGCCTCTTCCGTGGATCACGGAGACCGATTCCAGCCCTGCCATAAAGGCATCGTCCAGATATTTGTCTACCAGCAGCTCTGCCTCGTCAAGATTCTTGCCGATCACATTGATGCTCATGGGAACGCTCATGACCTTCTGGCTGTAGAGCCTGGAATACTTTGTCTTTTCGCGCTGCTTTGCCGTAACGTTTTCCTGCACGGCGGTAACGCCCTTCACATTGACCGTCAGCTTCATCTGGCCGATCTGGACCATAAAGTCGCCCTTGCTGTCGGGCTCGGTGAGCACGCTGCCCTTCTGGCCTACCGACAGCACATTGACCCGCATGCCGGCGTGGATCTCTTCCGCCTTGGCGGTGCCGGCCACGGGAACCTTAACGGCCGTTTTGGCCGCATAGCCGCTCTTTTTCTGCTTCAGCTTCTTTTTGCCCTCTTCCATGGCCCGGTTCAGCTGGCGGCTTGCTTCCTCCATGCGGGTGGATTCTACCGCGTCGCGGGCATCGGCCACCTCTTTTTGCAGCTGGTTGATCTGGGCAACTGCCTCGTCGATCAGCTCAGAAGCCTCCAGGCGGGCTTCCTCTAAAAGCTCCTGCTTCTGCTGCTGGAACCGTTTTTCCAGCTGGTCCATGCGGGCCTTCTGCTTGCGAAGCTCTTCCTGATAGTGCTTTGCTTCTTCCAGCTCAGCCTTCGCCTGCAGCCGGTCGTCTTCGATAGACTGCAGCACATCCTCGAAGGCGATGTCGCCGGTATCAAGAAGCGTTCCGGCATAGCTGATGATATTCTCGTCAAGACCCAGCTTGCGGGAGATCTCAAAGGCATTGGATTTACCGGGAATGCCGATGATCAGCCGGTAGGTGGGGCTTAAGGTCTCCACATCGAACTGCATGGAGGCGTTCTGCACCCCTTCGGTGGAAAGGGCGTATTTTTTCAATTCGGTATAGTGGGTGGTCGCCAGGGTGGCGGCGCCCAGGCCGAACAGGTAATCCAGGATGGCCATGGCAAGGGCGGCGCCCTCGGCCGGGTCGGTTCCTGCGCCCAGCTCGTCCAGCAGCACCAGGCTTCCCTCGCCTGCCCCTTCGATGATCTTCACGATGTTGACCATGTGGGAGGAGAAGGTGGAAAGGCTCTGCTCGATGCTCTGTTCATCGCCGATATCGGCAAAGATCTCTTTGTAGACGGGAAGCACCGTTCCGTCGGAGGCGGGAACGAAAAGCCCCGACTGGGCCATCATGCAGAAAAGACCCACCGTCTTTAACGTAACGGTTTTTCCGCCGGTGTTGGGACCGGTGATGACCAGGGTCTGATAGCCGTCTCCCAGATCGATATCGATGGGAACCACCTTTTTCTGATCCAGCAGCGGATGGCGTGCTTTTTTGATATGCAGCTTTCCTTCGGAAGAGATCTGCGGCTTCATAGCCCGCATATTGCAGGCGAGACGCCCCTTTGCAAAGAGCACATCCAGCTTTAACAGGATCTGCTGGTTGCCGCGGATCTGCGCCTCGTTTACGCCCACCTCGCCGCTCAGTTCCTTCAGGATCCGGTTGATCTCCTTCTGCTCTGCCAGCTCCAGCTCTCGCAGCTGGTTATTCATATCGACGATGGCCTGGGGCTCGATAAACAGGGTCTGGCCGGAGGCCGACTGGTCGTGCACGATGCCGGGCACCCGGGCGCGGTGCTCCAGCTTGACGGGAACTACATAGCGGCCCTGACGCATGGTGACGATGGCATCCTGCAGGTAGGTCTGATTCTCGCTGGAGCTGACGATCTTCTGTATCTTAGACCGTATGGCTTCGTTGATGCGCAGAATATCGTGGCGGATGCGGCGAAGCTCGGGGCTTGCCGTATCGGCCATTTCATCCTCCGAAAGGATGCAGCGGGTGATCTCGTCTTCCAGGTGTTTGAGCACGGTGATAGCCGAGA
This sequence comes from Bacillota bacterium, assembly GCA_021443825.1. Lineage (GTDB taxonomy): Bacteria > Bacillota > Clostridia > Peptostreptococcales > Anaerovoracaceae > RGIG2707. Next base: position 8,128 of record JABUTE010000160.1, on the reverse strand, counting down.
CCAGATTGTCGATGGAGGGCAAGGGGGGCAGGTCGGAGGAAAGAAATTCCGCCGTTTTTCTGGCGCTTGCCAGATTGTATGCCACATGCAGCAGCTGCTGCATGGTAAGAGAAGCCTCCCGTGCGGCAAGGTGCACAAGACCGGTCACGTCGTAGAAGTTTCCAAGAGGCGCCATGCCTTTTTTAAGAAGCACGGTAACGGCTTCGTCGGTCTGCTCCAAAGCGTAAGAAACTGCAGACGCATCAGAATCGGGAAGAAGCTGTTCGACCTCTTCCCGTCCCATACGGCTGCAGCACTCTGCGGAAAGCATTTCCAGAATTTTATGATATTCGAGTACCTTTAATGCTTTTTGATCCATTTATCCCAACTGTTTCCGGAGCGATTCGTTCTCGTTCTTCAGGTGGATGTTTTCCATCTGAAGATCGAAGAAGCTGCTCTCTACGTCTCTGCACTTGGCCTCCAGCTGACGGATCATCTGGTTTGCGGCCTCCGGTGCAGACTGGGTGCCGGCAAGCTTTTGCTCCAGCTCGGCGATCTGCGCCCGAAGGGCATCCGCCTGCAGCTTGGCCTCTTCGTTGGCCTGCCCCAGCCGGGTCACCTCGTTCATCAGGGCGGCAGACTGCTGCTCCTTATCCATATACTGCTTCTGCAGCTTTTCGCGGTAATCGGCAGCGCCGTTCATTTCTTCTTTATACTGGGCGAGGCTGCTCTTTGCATCCTCCCACAGCTGCGCGTAGCGCAGGGCATCTTCCTTCAGCGCCAGATTCTCGTCGGAAAGGTTGCTCATATCGGCTCTGCTGTGCATCAGCTCATCGCAGATATTGACAGCAGCCAGGACCGCTACCGACGACATGGGAATGCTGTTTCCAAGACCCAGCTCGTTCATCTTGCTGTCTACATAATCGGACACGCGCATAATGTATTCTCTGGGCATGTCGGCGCAGATGGAATATTCCTGACCGTAGATCCGGACAGCGACGGTGTTCATTTCGTTCATGACTGCTCCTTTCTCATCACATTTCTCTGAGAACTGCTTCGAAGGTCTCTTTCAATGCGGCGAGTACCTTGGTATTGATCTCCGATACCTCTGTATCCTTCAGCGTTCTGTCAGCTGCTCGGTAGCTGAGGCTGAAGGCGACCGATTTCTTGCCTGCCTCGATATTCTTTCCTCTGTAAACATCAAAGAGCTTGACATTTTCCAGCAGCTCGCCGGCAGCCTGACGGATGACATATTCCAGCTTGCCGACCTCGATCTCTTCCTTTACGACCATGGCAAAGTCTCTGGTCATAGCAGGGAACTTGGGCAGCGGCGTATACCGGACGGCTTCCTTTTTCGTCTCCCACAGCATCTCGAAATCGATCTCTGCGGCATAGACGGGCTGATCCAGTCCGTAGCCGGCAGCCACATCGGGATGGACCTGACCGATGACGGCCAGCTGGCGGCTGTCGTGCTCAACGGCGGCGCAGCGGCCCGGATGGAACCGCTTGTCGAACTTTTCGGTGCGGTACCACACATTCTGAATGCCCAGCGTCGACAGCAGCTGCTCGATAACGCCCTTTAAGGTGTAGAAGGTCTCATTGGGACCGTACATGGCGACGCAAAGAGCATCCTTTTCGATGGGAAGACCGGGCTCCTTGGTATTGGGAAGGTCGATGAAGGTATTGCCCAGCTCGAAGAACCGCACCTGGGGGTTCTTTCTGGACATATTGGTATAGATGACCTCCAGCATGTTGGGAAGGATCATGGTCCTCATGACGGAGGTGTCTTCGCCCAGGGGATTGATCAGCTTGACAAACTGGCGGAAGTAGGACTTTTCCCGTTCGTTGACCTTATCGGCCGTCTTGGGGCTTACAAAGCTGTAGGTCATGACCTCGCTGCAGCCCAGGGCGCGGAGCGTATCCTTTGCCAGGTTCTTAAACCGCTGCCTCTCGTTGAGACCGCCCTGGCTTCTTCCCATGGGCAGGGTCTTGGGCAGCTTGTCGTAGCCGAACATACGGGCCACTTCTTCGATATAGTCTTCTTCGATGTTCAGATCCATGCGAACCGTCGGCGCGGTGCAGATCAGGGTATCGCCCTGCTGCTGGACACGGATCTCAAGTCCGTTCAGGTATTCGATCATCTGCTCTGCGCTCAGATCGATGCCGATGACCTTGTTGATGCGGCTGACTCTTGCCTTTGTAACAACGGGCAGCTTGGGGTTGGGATAGCAATCCACATCGCCGGTGAGAACGGTTCCGGCCCCCAGGGCTTCGACCAGATAGCAGAACCGGTCGCAGGCATCCTTTGCCAGATTGGGGTCGATGCCCTTCTCAAAGCGGCCGGAGGCCTCGGTCCTGTGGTTCAGCTTCTTGGAGGAGGAACGGACGGAATCGCCGTTAAAGTTGGCCGATTCCACCAGAACCATGGTGGTATCGGGACGGATCTCGGAATCGAGGCCGCCCATGATGCCTGCGATAGCAAGCGGGCCCTCGGTGTCGTTGATCATCAGGGTGGTGTCGGAAAGTTCCCGTTCCACGTTGTCGAGGGTGGTGAACTTATCGCCTGCCTTTGCCGTATCGACGATGATCTTTCCGCCCTTCACGGTGCGGATATCAAAGGCATGCAGCGGCTGACCGTATTCCAGCATGACATAGTTGGTGATATCGACGATGTTATTGATGGGACGCATGCCGGCCAGCATCAGGCTTCGTTGCATCCACCAGGGAGACTGGGCGATCCTGATGTCTTTAATGACGCGGGCGCAGTATCTGGGGCAGAGATCCGGTCTTCGGATCTCGACCTGAATATAGTCTTCGCTCTTTTCGGGAGCGACGTTTTTGCATTCCGTTTCGGGATAACGAAGCTCGGTCTTGAAGGTGGCTGCCGATTCTCTTGCGATACCCAGCATGGACAGGCAGTCGGGACGGTTGGGGGTGATCTCAAAATCGACGGTAGGCTCGTCGATGCCCAGGGCCTGGACGATGGGGGTTCCGGGAACGAAGCATTCGTCGTCTAAGATCCAAAGACCGTCCTTATCGCGAACGGGAACGATCTTATCGGGAAAGCCCAGCTCGGAGCAGCCGCACATCATGCCGGCCGATTCCACGCCTCTCAGCTTGCCTGCGGTGATCACATCGCCGCCGGGGGTCTTTGTCTTTCCGTGAAGAGGTCCGGGCACTCTGGCGCCATCCAAAGCGACGACCACCTTGTCGCCCTCCTTCATGTTTGCCGCACCGGTCACGATCTGAACGGGAGCATCTTTGCCCACATTGACCTGGCAGACCACCAGCTTTGCGGCATCGGGGTGGGCCTCGATCTTCAGGATCTGTCCGACAACGACATTTTCGATCTCTTTATCCCAGTAATCGACGGTCTCCAGATTGGTGCCGGAAAGGACCATTCCGTCGACCCATTCCTGGGCGGGAAGGGTAACATCGGTATATTCTCTAAGCCATTTAACAGGTACTAACATTGTTTGCTCTCCTTACTTGAACTGACTGAGGAAGCGGATATCGTTTTCGTAAAGAAGACGCATATCATCGATCCCGTATTTGAGCATGGCGATACGCTCTACGCCGATGCCGAAGGCAAAGCCGGTATACTTTTCGGTATCGTAATCTCCGAATTTCAATACATTGGGATGGACCATGCCGCAGCCCAGGATCTCGATCCAGCCGGAGCCCTTGCAGATATTGCATCCCTTGCCGCCGCACTTAAAGCATTCTACGTCCATTTCGGCAGAAGGCTCCGTGAAGGGGAAGTGATGGGGACGGAACTTGGTGTCCAGCTCGCTTCCGAACAGATGCTTGGCATACTTATCGAGAACACCCTTCAGATCGGCCATGGTGATGCCTTCGTCAACGACCAGCCCCTCGATCTGATGGAACATGGGGGAATGGGTGGCGTCGGGGGTGTCGCAGCGGAAGACTCTGCCCGGCGAGATCAGCCGGATGGGAGGCTTCTGGCCTGCGATGACTCTTGCCTGCACCGCGGAGGTCTGGGTGCGGAGCACCGTGCTCTCGTTCAGGTAGAAGGTATCGGTCATATCTCTGGAGGGATGGTTGGGCTCTGCGTTAAGGGCATCGAAGTTGTTGTGCACCGTATCGATCTCGGGGCCTTCTGCGATGGTATAGCCCATGGAGGTAAAGAAATCGATGGTGTCGTCGATGACCAGGCTTACCAGGTGCTTATAGCCGGGCGCCTGGGCGATTCCGGGCTCGGTAACGTCGATGGTCTCGGCCTTCAGCTTTGCTTCCTGCGCAGCCTGCTTCAGCTCGGTCACCTTTTCGGTGATCATAGCCTCAAGCTTTTCTCTCGTTTCGTTGGCAGCCTGCCCCAGGGCCTTTCGTTCTTCGGGGGCCAGATCCTTCATGGAGCGAAGGATCTCTGTCAGCTGTCCTTTTTTGCCCAGAAGCCTGATGCGAAGAGCCTCGGCCTCCTCAAGTACGGATGCGCCGGAAAGCTCCGCGCGGGCTTCCTCCAGCATATTTTTCAGTTTTTCTGTCATTTATATTTCCTCCGGTCGCTCTTCAGAACGTCTTTCTCTTTTGTCTGAAGGCTTCATACATAACGATTCCGGCAGCAAGACCGGCATTGAGAGACTCGATATCGCCATCCATGGGAATGGTCAGCTTGCGGCTCTTTTCCAAAAGCTCGGCGCAGACGCCGGAGCCTTCGTTTCCAATGACGATCGCTGCATCTTTGCTGATATCTGCGTCATAGCAGGCGATTCCGCCTGTCATAACAGTTGCGTACATGGTCTTGTGATGCTTTTCCAAAAGCCGGACGGCTTCTGCAGGACTGTCTGCAAAATAGACCGGCATGCGGAAGAGACTGCCTGCGGCAGCCCGCACCAGCTTGGGTCCGTAAAGATCGGTGCAGCCCTTTAAAAGCAGCACTCCGCCAAAGCCCAGCGCTTCGGCGCTGCGCAGCATGGTGCCCAGGTTTCCGGGATCCTGCACCCGGTCGAGCACAAGAAGATCGGAGCCTTCGTTTTCGAAAAATTCCTTTTCGGTCCAGACCCGCTTTTCGGCCACGGCAATAATGCCCTGACTGGTCTGGGTGCTGCAGATCTTTTCGAAGGCCATGCCTGCCAGTTCGTAGACGGCCAGCCCCTTTTCCTCCGCTGCTTCACGGATGGCCGTGATCTCAGCTGAGGTGGCGCCGGCCCTGATAAAGATGAACCGAAGCCTTCCGCCGAAGGTCAGCGCATCCCTGATAAAATTGGGGCCCTCGATCAGATACAGGCCCAGTGCATCCCGGTGTTTTTTTTCGCCAAGAGATGCGGCCTGCCTGATCAGTTTGTTATCCGAGGAACTGATTTCTCGCATATTTTCCTGTTAAAAAGAAGCCGGTGAACTTCACCGGCTTCACGTCTTCCTCTCTTAGATATTCAGATCTTTGTTCTTAAGGAACTTGGGAATGTCGAAGTCGTTGTCGGGATTATAGGTCATGCCGATTCCGGAAGGCTGAACAGCGGGCTGATCGCCGTGGCCGTCTCCTTCTGCAATGGCTGCATCGGAAGCCTTGATGCCTTTGGCTTCTTCAAACCCGGTGGCGATGACCGTAACGACAATCTCGTTGGCCAGCTCTTCTTTGATGGAGCAGCCGAAGATGATGATGGCATCCTCATCGGCAGACTGATGGATATAGTCGGCTGCATCGTTGACCTCCAGGATCGACAGATCGTAGCCGCCCATAACGTTGAGCAGCACTGCCTTGGCGCCCGAGATCGAGGTCTCCAGCAGGGGGCTTTCCACTGCGTTCTTGATGGCCTGCTTGACCCGGTCTTCGCCGCCGGCTCTGCCGACGCCCATGTGAGCGATGCCGCGGTCGGACATGACCGTCTTGACATCGGCAAAGTCAAGGTTGACCAGACCGATCTCGGTGATCAGGCTGGTGATGCCGTCGACACCCTGCTTAAGGACTTCATCAGCCATGGCAAAGGCCTCCAGCATGGTGGTCTTCGCTTCGCTGATCTCAAGGAGCTTATCGTTGGGAACGACGACCAGAGAGTCGACATAGTTCTTCAGGAACTTGATTCCCAGCTCAGCATGCTCCTTGCGCTTTTTTCCTTCGAAGGTAAAGGGCTTGGTAACGACGCCTACGGTAAGAGCGCCGCAGCTTCTGGCGGCCTTTGCGATGATGGGTGCTGCGCCGGTGCCGGTGCCGCCGCCCATTCCTGCGGTGATGAATACCATGTCAGCACCCTGAAGGTACTTTTCGATGGCTTCGATGCTTTCTTCTGCCGACTTCTGTCCGATCTCCGGATTGCCGCCGGCGCCCAGACCGCTGGTCAGCTTTTCGCCGATCTGGATCTTAGTTTCGGCCTTGGAACGGGCCAGAGCCTGCTTGTCTGTGTTAACTGCGATAAAACTGATGCCCTTGATATTCGCATCGATCATGCGATTGACGGAATTGCATCCGCCTCCGCCGATTCCTACGACCTTAATATTTGCAGGGCTTTCCGTTGGTGCTTCAAATTGAAAAGTTGCGGGCATTTGAATCCCTCCTGTTGCAATTGTAATAATATTTCAAGCTATTTTATCATATCCATAGGCAAGTTGCACTATTTTTTTAGCGATCTTGCCGCCTGTTTTCAAGAAAACAAAGACAAAACAGAGCACCCTACCGGGCGCTCTGCCATGCATTTTTATAAAGGCTCTATTCATGGAAGATCCGTGGAAAATCTGTCGCCGAAGACCTAATCGATCTGCGGGTCGAAGGCAATGTATTCGCCCTTGCTGACCTTGATCACGCCACGGGTGATGCCCTGCCGGTAATGCTCCTCGATCAGCTGATGCACCCGCTTCATGTTGGTGGTGATGTTCTCCGGTGTTCCCTCGATATAGTAGTCGTCGTAGATATAGGCGCGAACGATGACGGTAGAAAAGACGATGCGCTTAAAGAACAGATCGTTTTCTTCCATGCAGGAGATCATCTGAAGGGTATCGGTCAGCAGGTAGGACTGCTGCACCGTCAGCGGCTCGCCGGGGGTCATATCCTCGATGATCATGCCGTCCAGCTGCGGCAGCACCGGCTGATTGTCGGTGAGGCGAAGCACCGTTCCCGCATCGTCGATGAGGATATACTGCTCTCCGTAGGGAATGGCAGCAAATTCCAACCGCTCTTCGATCTGGATGATCAGGGTGTCGGGCAGCTCGCGCTTGATGTGGACTGTTCGGATATAAGGGTCTGCCAGCAGCAGCTCACGAGCCGAGGACAGATCGACGGTAAACAGGTTGTAGCCGGTCTGCAGCTGCGAAAGCTTTGCCACCTGCGCCTTGGTATAGAACCGGTTTCCGGACACATCAAGCTCTCTGACGGCAAAGAAGTCAGAGGTGGCAAAGAGATAGGCCAGCCAGCAGAGCAAAACGGTCAGCAGAAAGCGAAGAAGACCGCTGCGCCTTCTTCTGCGACGCTTCTTTTTCTTCGGCTTTACCGCTTCTGCCTCCGGTTCCTGCACAAAGGCTTCCGGCTGCCGGACGTAGAAGTCAGGCTCCTGCCCATAGGCATCCGGCTGCGGCTGTTCGTATTCGGTTTGCAGATAGTTGTTTTCATCCATTTATGAAAGGTCCATTCCCTGATAGATCTTTTCAGCCGCATCAGTGATAGCGATGCGAAGAGCGTTTCGGGCCATCTCCTGTCGGTCATCCGGGCTTGACGCCAGCTTTAGCACCTTATCGGCAAACAGACCGTAGTTTCCGATCATATCCTTTTCTTCGATGAGAAGGGCTGCGCCCCGGTCGGCAATGGCTTTGGCATTATGATATTGATGGTTGTTGGTGACATTGGGAGAAGGAACCAGAACGGAGGGCTTTCCGCAGGCGAGGATCTCGGAAACGGCGATGGCACCCGCCCTGCTGATCACGATATCGCTGGCCTTCATCAGCTCCGGCATGTTATCGGCATAATCCAGAAGGGTCACAGAAGGCTTGTTCAGGCCCAGCGTGCTGACCCTGGCAGAGATCTCTTCATAATACCGTTTTCCGGTCACGAAGATGAGGCGGACCCCTTCTTCGGGAAGCTGCTCCATCAGCTTCAGGCAGGCATTGTTCAGCACCTCGGCCCCCAGGCTTCCGCCAAACAGCAGGATCAGCACCTCGTTTTCGGAAAGGTGAAGCTGTGCTCTGCAGGAGGCCTCCTGCA
>JABUTE010000156.1 GCA_021443825.1 Bacillota bacterium | reverse complement strand
TGCAGGAGGCCTCCTGCAGATCGGAAAACTGGGCGCGGATGGGATTTCCGGTGAGCACCAGCTTTTCCGGATGCTTAAAATACTGCTTTGATTCTTCAAAGCTGACGAAAAGCTTTTTCGCATAGCCCTGCAGCAGCTTGTTGGTCAGCCCGGGAATGGCATTCTGCTCGTGGATGTAGCAGGGAATGCCCTGCTTATGGGCCGCTCGGATGACGGTTCCCGTCACATAGCCGCCTGTGCCGACCGCTGCATCGGGGGCAAACTCATCAATGATCTTAGCTGCCTGCCGGCTGCCGCTGATCACATTCTTTACCGTGCGGATATTCTTTACGAGGCTTCTGCGGTCGATTCCCGAGGCATCGATGCCTTTGATGGCAAAGCCTGCCGCAGGAACGAGGCGGTTTTCCATGCCCTGCTTCGTGCCGATAAAAAGGATCTGCGCATCGGGATGATGCTTTTTGATCTCGGATGCGATGGCGATGGCAGGATAGATATGACCGCCGGTGCCGCCGCAGGTGAACAGGATCTTTTTCATGGAGTTATTCCTCGCTTTCCTTAAGCTGCTTTGTTGTTTTGGAAATATTGAGTACGATGCCGATCTCGCCGAAAAACAGCAGGGTGGCATTGCCGCCCAGACTGACAAAGGGAAGCACGACTCCCGTAGGCGGAAAAGATGCCGTAACGACGGCGATGTTGAGAAGCACCTGCAGCGCCAGATGGATCCCAACGCCGGAGGCCAAAAGCATGCCGAAATAGTCGTTTGCGCTGATGGCTACCTTAAAGCAGCGCCAGATCAGCAGCACATATACGATCAGCAGCGCAAGGATGCCGGCAAAGCCCAGCTCTTCTCCGATGATGGCAAGAATAAAGTCGTTCTGCGGCTCGGGAAGGTAGAGGGTCTTCTGCACGCTCTGCCCAAGACCCATGCCGAACACACCGCCGGAGCCTAAAGCAAGAAGCCCCTGGCACACCTGAAAGCCTTTGCCCAGGGCATCCGCCCAGGGATTCCAGAAATTATCCAGACGCTTCATCATGTAGCCGGAAATGAGAGGAATGATGTTTTTCGCAGTAATGAAGACGAGCCCCCCCGCCGCGGTGATGCCTAACGTGACGAGCAGATAGGAAAGACCTGCCACATACATTATGCAGGCCATCAGCAAAACGACGATGCCTGCGGTCGACAGATTGGGCTGCTTAAAGATCAGAAGAAAATTGATGCCCATCACCGCCATCATGAACAGGAAGGACCGGGAGGTCTCCCAGTTCATCACCGCCTTCAGCCGGCCGGCTTTGCGGCGAAAGACCAGCGGACCCTTGATGCGGTTGGGATCGTCGGAATAATAGCGGGCCATAAAGAGGATCAGACAGGTCTTGATGATCTCGCCGGGCATGACCGTGATGCCGAAGTAGAGCCAGCGCCGGGCATTGTTGATCTCGATGCCCAGGGGGGTAAAGATGAGCAGCAGCAATACTTCTCCCACAGCCAAGGCAGGATAACAGAACATACGGAGCCTTTTGTACGGAAAGCCGGCAGCTACGATCAGAATGATCCAGCCAAGCGCCATCCAGATAAAATCGTCCTTCAGGAAGTGATAGGTATGACCGTATTTGCTCAGGGATTTGTAAAGGCTTGCGCTGTATACCATCGTAAGGCCGAAAAAGGTCAGAACAGCCGTCAGCACCACGATGAGAAAATCGGCTTCATGGCTCTTTTTCTTTGCCCCGGGCTGGATATTCTCTTGTTTTCTGTGGGTACGGGCAGAAGTCATAAAACCTTACTTTAATGCGTTTGCCAGCGCCTTGAAATGGCGGCCGCGCTCCTCGTAGTTGTTGTACATTCCCCAGCTGGCAGAGGCGGGAGAAAGAAGAATGGTATCGCCGGGCTGCGCCAGAGCAGTGCCCTTTTCGATGACCTCTTCCATATTGGCGCAGAAGATCATCCGCTCTTCCGGAAAGCCGCATTTTTTTGCCGTCTCGGCAAAGCGGGGGGCTGTCTGGCCCAGCAGCAGCAGATATCTGACCTTGCCGCCGAAGCCGTTGATGAAATCGGTAAAATCGGAATTTTTTTCGTAGCCGCCGGCGACCAGAAGGATCGGCGTGTCGGTGGCATCGATCGCTTTCTGGGAGGCATCGGGATTGGTGCCCTTGGAGTCGTTGACATAGCGGATGCCCCTGTATTCCCGCACGAATTCGATGCGGTGCTCAACGCCGGCAAAGGTGGTCAGTCCTTCAGTGATAAAGGCAGGCTCGATTCCGGCGCACCAGGTGACGGCCGCAGCAGCCAGGGCGTTTTCCAGGTTGTGCACACCGGGAATGCGCAGCTGATCGGTGCGGCAGAGGACCGTTTTTTCATCGCCGCAGATCAGGGTGATCATGCCCTCTTCGGCAACCGCGCAGCGGGTGCAGCCGGTCTGCTCCTTCAGCTGCAGGGCAGAAAGCTTTCTGGAAAAGGGAACTTTGACGGGGCCCTCCGTCATGGTCTTTGCATGCGCAAGAAGCCCGGGATCGTCGGCGTTATAGACATAGAAATCGCTCTCTGTCTGATGGGCATGGATCAGATGCTTGACTCTGGTATATTCCTCCACGCTGCCGTGGCGGTCCAGATGATCGGGGGTGATATTCAAAATGGCAGAAACTGCAGGGCGGAACGTGGAGGTCGTTTCCAGCTGAAAGCTGGAGATCTCAGTGACCATCACCGTGTCTTTATCGGTATTCATGACGGTCTGCGCCACAGGAAGGCCGATGTTTCCCACCACCTCGGTCTTTCGGCCCGAGGCCTTTACGATCTCGCCGGTCAGTGCCGTCGTGGTAGTCTTGCCGTTGGTTCCGGTGATGCCCAGAAAACTTCCGCTGCAATGCTCATACGCCAGCTGCAGCTCGCCCGAGATCCGGGCGCCGTTTTCCTTTGCCGCTGCCACCAGATCCAGACCGGAGGGTACGCCGGGGCTTAAGATCAGCTGATCCCAGCCCTTTGCACAGGGCTTTTCACCGAAATACAGGGTGATGCCCATAGCCTTTAAGGAGTCAACCAGCTGGCTGTCAAATTTTTCTTCTGCCTTGGAATCCCATGCAGAAACGTCTGCTTTTTTGGCCAGCAGCCGGCAGGCGGCAAGACCGGATTTGCCCAGTCCCAATACTAAGATCTTTTCCATGATAGAGCTCCTTTGTTAAAAGAGATGGGTCTGCGCGACCAGAATGCCGCAGAAGGCAATGACACAAAGAGCCGCGGTGACCAGCGTAAACACCGAGACCACCTTGACCTCGTTCCAGCCGCCCAGCTCAAAGTGATGGTGCAGCGGAGCCATGCGGAAAAAGCGCCTTCCGTTCTGCGTCTTAAAAACGAATACCTGAATGATGACCGACAGGGCTTCTGCGACGAAAATGCCCCCGGCAACGGGAAGAAGCCATTCCGCCGAGGAGGTCGCCGCCATGGCAGCCAGACCGCCGCCCAGAGCCAGCGAGCCGGTATCGCCCATAAAGACCTTTGCCGGGTGGCGGTTATACAGCAGAAAGCCAAGACAGCCGCCGAAGATGCAGGCAGCAAGGTAGCCGGTATGGCTGAGCAGAAGGCTGGGAGCCAGCAGCATGAAGAACAGAGCGACGACAGAGGTAACGCTGGCTGCCAGCCCGTCAAGCCCGTCGGTCAGATTGACCGCGTTGGTCATGGCCAGCATGACGAATACTTCGAAAAGAATGGCAAAAATACCGCCGATGCGGCAGTAGCCGATAAAGGGGATCAGCATGTAGCCTCCGCCTCCGTTCAGGATGGCGAAGACCAGGGCAACGACCAGCTGCAGCCCCAGCTTTTGCTTTGCGGTCAGCCCTTCGTTGTGCTTTCTGACCACCTTGATGTAGTCATCGACAAAGCCGATGATGCCGTACGACAGCATCACGAGAAAGGGCAGGCCCAGCCTTGCCACAATATGATTTTCCGAGGGTTGAAAACCGATGCGAAAAAAGCCTCCGATCAGAAGGGAGACGCCGATACCGGCAATGAGAGCAAGACCGCCCATCGTAGGCGTCCCGGCCTTTGCCAGATGGGCCTGCGGCCCTTCTTCGCGGATGCTCTGCCCTGCCTTCAGCCGTCTTAAAACAGGAAGAAGCAGCTTCATGAATACGGCAGAGAAAACGAACGCCATTGCCGCATAGAGCAGCGACGGGCCTATATTCTGCAGATTTGTTTTAAGAAAGCTCATGGATGTATATGCCTCCGATCGTTATTTTGCGTAATGTTCCTTCAAAGCGGCTGCCAGCTTGCAGATCCCGGTGGAGAAGGAGCCCTTGACCAGCACCGCATCTTCCTTGCGGATCAGCGAGACCAGAGCCTCCTTTGCCGATTCCATATCCTCGAAGCTGAGAAAGGTCGAGGTTCCCTGGGAACGATAAATACCCTCAGCATAATATTCCCTGCAGGCGCCGATTGCAACAACAAAATCGATGCCCAGATCGCAGGCCAGTTTTCCGATCATGATGTGGCTTTCTTCTTCCGCATCGCCCAGCTCGCGCATCTGCGAGATGACGGTGATCCGGCGCTTTGCCTGAAGGCTCATCAGGGTGCGCAGTGCCGATGCCAGAGAATCGGGATTGGCATTGTAGCTGTCGTCGATCATATAGGCGTCACCGATGCGGCTGACTTCGAGGCGTTTTCCTTCCATCGAGGCCTTCGGCATGGCCTCTGCCGCCATGGCAAGAGAGATGCCGAACTGCAGCCCCATGGCTGCGGCAAGGGCGCCGTTGTGTGCATTGTGCAGCCCCAGGAAGGGCAGCTCGAAATGCTGGCAGATGCCGTCTGCCGTAAGATCGAAGCAGATGCCTTCCGCACCCTTTTCCTTCGCGCCGCTCAGCTTTACCAGGGCTTCCTCCCCTTCGCCTGCGGCGACGAGGCGGAAGTTTCCGCCGGTGCGCTTTACGATCTCTTCTTTATTCAGGAACGGGCTGTCGCAGTTGTAGACCAGCGGCTGCTCCTGCGTAAGAAACCGGGTGATCTTCAGCTTCTCGTCGGCGATGCCCTCGCGGCTTCCGATATATTCCATGTGAACGACGCCCACATTGGTCAGAAGCGCTGCATGAGGACGTACCCACCTGCAGTATTCCAGCAGCTCATCTTTGCGGTCCATGCCCATTTCGATGACGATGGCCTGGGTGGTCTCATCGGCAAGAAAGCAGGTCATGGCGATGCCCAGATGGGTATTGTAATTCTTCTGGCTGCAGACCGTTCTGTACTTTGCTGCCATTACAGCTGCGGTCAGCGCCTTTGTGGAGGTCTTTCCCGTGGACCCGGAAACAGCGATGCGGATCAGCTCGAACTGATCCAGATAGCCCTTCGCCATCATTTCAAAGGCATATTCGGTATTATCCGTCAGCACGATGGCGGCGTCTTCGCGGGTGTTTAAGAATTCCTCTGCCGCATCCTCATCGGATACGAGAAAGGCTCTGGCGCCCTGCTCATAGGCAGCGTTCAGGAAACGGTGCCCGTCATTATTGGGCCCCTTTACGGCAACGAAAAGGTCGCCGGGGCAGACCTCTCTGGAATCGATCTTTACCCCTGTGATCATCAGGCTGCTGCAGCCCAGCAGCTTTGCGCCGCAGGCCTGCGCAAGAAACGCAACAGATGTTTCTCTCATGTTTTCCCCTTAATCGATAATCGTCTCGTCGTTTTCTTCGGGCTGATCGACAGGAACCGATTCAAACTCATAATACAGCGTTACGATGGAATTTTTGCTGACATACTCCCCCGCCTGCGGAAACTGGCCTACGACGACCATGTTCTCGGTGCTCTCCATATCGGGAGCGATCTTCCAGGAAAGCTCTTTGCCGGCGACGGTTCCGATGGCATCCTCCATGCTCAGCCCCACCACATCGGGCACCGTGGTCTTTTCGGAATTGATCTGCTTCAATTCCTCTTTTGTATATTCCGGCTGAATGTCCAGATAATGCAGGGTCTCGTTGAGGATCTCTTTTGCGATGGGAGCCGCGGTGGTGCTTCCGTATTTTCCGTTGCGGGGCGTATCGACGATCACAAGGCAAACGATCTGCGGATCATCCACCGGAGCGACGCCGATAAAAGAGCCGTACAGATCGGTCGCGGAATAGCCGCCCGCCTCCGGCTTGTTGGCCGTTCCCGTCTTTCCGCCGATGCGGTAGCCGGCGATCTTCGCCGTTCCGGCGCCGCCCTCATTGACAACAGATTCCATGATCGTCAGCATGTCGGAGGCTGTCTGCGCCGATACGGTAACGCTTTTTACCACCGGCTCATAGGTCTCGACGACCGTTCCGTCGCTGTCTCGCAGCTCTTTCAGAAAATGGGGCGTCATCAGCTTTCCTTCGTTGGCGATGGAGCTGACCGCTGTCGCGATGCTGATGGGCGTTACCGCGATGCCCTGTCCGTACGACATGGTCGCCAGCTCAACAGGGCCGCTGCTGTCTTTGGACTGGATGATATTGCTGCCCTCTCCGGGAAAGTCTACCCCCGTCTTCTGGTCGATACCAAAGGACGAAAGACCTTCGTAATACAGCTTTTTACCAAGCCGCTGCACCAGGGTGATCATGGTCACATTGCAGGAATTCTGCACCGCCTGTGCCAGGGTCTCGTTTCCGTGGGCCTTGGGCCAGTTCCAGCAGTGGAGGGTGGTTCCCGCCACAGTGGTGGAGCCTGGGCAATAGAACCATTCACCCATGTAGGTGGCTCCGTGGTCCAGCGAAAGAGAGGTGGTGATCAGCTTGAAGGTGGAGCCGGGCTCGTAAACATCGCTGATGCAAAAGCTGCGCCAGTTACGGTTCCAGTAAGCCACCTTCTCGTCGCTTGTCATGGCGGCGAAGGCTTCCTTATCCTGCTCCATAGGCTCTCTCGCATTGTTGGGATCGAATTCGTTGGTCTGCGCCATGGCGAGGATCTCGCCGGTTTTGGGGTCCATCATCAGGCACATGACCCGTTCTGCCTGGCAGCTGATCAGCCCTTCGGCGATCTTCTGCTCAACGATATACTGGATATTCTGATCCAGGGTCAGCACCAGATCGTAGCCATCCTCCGGGGCATAGTATTTATTGGTTCCGTAGGAAAGGGTATTGGAACGGTTGTCTTTGGTGGTGATCCACCGTCCGTTCTGCCCGGACAGGTACTGGTTATAATAGCGCTCCAACCCGGTATTGCCCACATTGTCGTCGTTTACCGTGCCCAGGATCTGGCTGGCAAAGGCGTTGAGGGGATAGCTTCTGGTAGCCGTTTCGATCAGTTCGATTCCCGAAAGATTGGCTTCCCGGATCTGTTCCCCCACATCCAGCGGCAGCTTTTTCGCCACCTTCACCAGCTTCTTATCCGAAGTGATCAGTTCCTTCACCTCTTCGTAATCCATCTGAAGGATCTCCGCCAGAGTCATGGCCTCCACTTCGGCATTGACCATTTTTTCTTCATCGGTCTTGCCGTTGTTTTTTACGCTGTCGGGCCGCACCCAGAGGGTGTAGGTGGTGGTGCTGATGGCCAGCTTATTGCCGTTGCGGTCCAGAATATTGCCTCTGGTGGCGGCGACGACGGAATCCTTGATCTGCTGGTTTTTCGCACGCAGGGTCAGCTCATCTCCGTCGATGATCTGATGCCAGCCCACCCTCAGAGAGAGGCCGAAAAATGCAATGCTGAATACAGCAAAAATCACCAGCAGGCGTTTGCGGTTATCCATGCTGGTGCGATGTGTTTTTCTCTTCTTTTTCGGTGTCGTCTGTTCGTTCATAGCCCGATTAAAAAACGGCGTCATTGGATCGGGACGCCGTCGTTTTCGCATGTTAATGACCGAAGACCGTTTCCTTCAATGCCAGTGCCAGCTCGGAAGAGGCCTCCCTGCTGCCCTGCAGATAGACGATCTGATCAAAATCAGGATAGATGAGTCCCATTTCCAAAGCTCTTGCCTCCAGATTGTTGATGTTGTTGGCGCTTCGGATCTGGACCTCCAGCTCCTGGATCTGTCGCTCGCATTCCTGGATCTTCTTTTCCGCGGTGTTGATCTCGTACTGAAGCCGGCTACTGTAGCCCTTGATGGTCACCACCGTGAGCATCAGAACGCCGACGAGGCAAAGCGCAAAAAGTATTCTGATTTTATCCTTGAGGGTCAGACTCATAGAGTTTTTTGTTTCTCCTGCTGCTATAGCTTCTCGATCACCCGGAGCTTGGCACTTCTTGCTCTGGGGTTTACGTCCAATTCGTTTTGATCTGCTTCGACCGGTTTTCGTGTGATCTGCCTGATATCCGTTTTCTTTCCGCAGACGCAGACCGGAAAATCAGGAGGACAGGTGCAGGGCTTCAGCCGCTTGCGGAAGTATTCCTTTACGATCCGGTCTTCCAGCGAGTGGAAGGTGATGATGGCAAGTCTTCCGCCGGGAGCGAGCACATCGGTATACGCCTCTACGGCTTCGGTCAGCTGCCCCAGCTCATCGTTGACTTCGATGCGCAGCGCCTGAAAGGTCCGTTTGGCGGGATGGGGGCCGTCGCGTCTTGCAGAGGAGGGAATGGCCCTCTTGATCACGTCGACCAGTTGAAATGTGGTCGTAAAAGATGTCTGCTGCCTTTCTTTTACGATAAATTCCGCGATCCTTGCAGCCCAGCGCTCTTCGCCGTAGTCGCGGATCACGCGGATCAGCTCTTCTTTGCTGTAGCCGTTGACCAAGTCAGCCGCGGTAAAGCCGTCGTCGGTATTCATGCGCATATCCAGCGGAGCATCCTGCATATAGGAAAAGCCTCTTTCCGGATTATCCAGCTGAAAGGACGATACGCCGATGTCCAGCAGCGCGCCGTCAAGGGCGGGAATGCCCAATTGGGCGAGGATCGACTTGATATCGGAGTAGTTGCTCTGCACGAAATGCTTGGTGCACGGGCATTCTGCCAGCCGGCTGCCTGCTGCAGCCAGCGCATCCTTGTCGCGATCGATCCCGATGAGGGTGCCGGCAGCGCCGATACATCCGGCGATGCCGAGGGAATGACCACCGCCGCCCAGAGTACCGTCTGCAAACACCTGGCCGGGCTGCATGTCCAGATACTGCAGCACGGGTTCATAAAGAACGGGGATGTGTGAAAATTCCATGGCTTATACCTGATATCTGGAGCTGAAGCTCTTGAATTCTTCCGCATCCAGCATGCCGCCCTGCCCGTCGCTTTCGTAGACCTCTTTTGCCCAGATCTCGACGCGGTCCATCATGCCGATGGTGACCAGCTCCTTTTCGATGCCGGCGGCCTGGCGCAGGTTGAGGGGAATGACCGTTCTGCCCTGCTTGTCGATCTCGCATTCCACTGCGTTGGAGTAGATATAGCGCAGATAGGCTCTCGCCTGCGGATCGGATTTGGGAAGACCGCTCAGCTGCTTTTGCTGCTCTTCCCAGGTCTGCATGGGATAGATCACCAGGCAGTTGTCGAGACCTCTGGAGAGCACGGCCTTATAGCCCAGCTCATCACGAAACTTCGAGGGAACGATGACCCTGTTCTTCGCATCTATGGAATTTTGATAAACGCCCATGAGCACGGTGTTCGTTCTCCCTGCATGCTGCGGATTCCGGTGACAGTCGCTGATTTTTGAGAACACAAAATAATGCCCTTTTTCAGCAACTCCACTATAAACCATTTCGCACCCTAATTCAAGGGTTTTAGCATGAAAAATGGGATGGATATTCCACTTTTTTGTCACCACAAAGAGATATAGATCTTAACAATCCTTAAATTTTCAACGTTCTGCGAACATTTCTTCCTTGTTTTTCCTTCACAGACGCTATACTCCACTTCGTACCACCTTTCTTGCTCCTGCGCACGCCCTCTTTCGTAAAAAAGGGCATAAAAAAACTGCAGGAGCGCAGGCTCCTGCAGTTTTCTGTTTCTGATCTTGCAGCGGGCGGATGACCGCCGGTTTCTTATACGTGGATCAGCTTGACCTTTCCTTCGGCATACTTTTCGCATGCCTCGACGACCCAGTTGAAGCGGCTGTCATCGATATCGTTGGGAACGGTGCAGTCATCGCCGATCATGATGCCGACCTGACCGGCCTCGTCCAGGATCTTCCAGACTTCTCTTTGTACCTCGTCCTTGGTGCCGGTGTAAATGACACCGTCCTGGGAGAAGCCACCGAAGACAGGCTTTCCGCCGAAGAACTTCTTGCCGTCAGCCAGCGTCATGCGGTCTGCGTAAACAGCCCAGTTGATGCCGGGCATCTCATAATCTGCATACAGCTCCAGATTGTTGCTCTTTCCGTGATAACCGCAGATGTGCAGCAGATTCATGTCGCTGAGGGTATTCATATGGGCCAGCATCTTCTTTTCGCCGGGCGCGATATATTTTCTGTACATTTCGTCAGGCAGATAGTTGGCCTGGTTGTTGACCGACATATAGATGCCGTCTGCGCCGCACTCTTTGATCAGCATCTCGTTGAGCTGCATAACGCTTTCGCCGATATTATCCAGAGCACAGAGCACTGCGTCGGGATCCTCTTCCAGGAAAAGCTCCAGATTGGATCTGGTTACCGCCTGACCGAGATCAAAGCCGCTGATGCCGATCCGAAGGATCATCATGGGGGAAAAGCCGGTAACGAACTTTGGTGCATCGGAATCCTGATAGATCTCCAGGACCTTGCAGGTCAGCTCTCTGGTCTTTTCGAACCAGGCAGAGCCCTTCTTCGGCGGGGTGATATTTCTCAGATCTGCGGCGCACTTCACGTTTTCGCAGCCTGCGGGCATGATCATCAAGGAGTCGTTCATGACCTTGACCACATCGGGCTCGAATTTTGCTCTTGCTGTCCTGTGGCCTTCGATATTCTTCTGAAAAATAGCTTCATCGACGAGCCCCTTCATCCATTCATTGGGCTCGCAGAAATGGTGGAAAAACGCGACGGGAACACGGTCGACCGGTTCGTTCTTCAAAAACTTTACAAATCGTTCTTTTCTTGTCATATTGGCATCTCCTTTGGAACAATGTGCCTGCCGGAAGCGTTTCCGGTTGAATTAAGATACATAAATTGTAGTACATTTCCTGCGGCTTGTCCAATTGTGATTATTAGTATTATCAGAAATACAAAAAAAGAGGCCTTCCCGAAGGAAGGCTCCCTTGCTCAGCAGGACGTCTGCCGATCACCATTCGAATTCTTTTTGGCAAACAGACGGCGGAACACCAGGATCCAGAAGACAGCCTGCACCGACGAGGTGACGACCCAGCTGAGCGGAAAGCAGTAATAGAGCAGCTGCAGGTCGCGGGCTTTCGCAAATACGGTCTTTACGAAGAGCACGCGGATGCCGCAGATGCCGACCACCGTTATGGCCGAGGGGACCGCCGAGGTTCCCATGCCCCGCATGGAGCAGGTGAACACATCCATGATGGCATTGAGGAACATGAACAGAACAACGCCTCTCATGCGGCACATACCGGCAGCGATCACGCTGGGATTGTCGGAGTAGATGCTCAAAAGCTGCGGTCCCAGCAGAACCTCGATGCCGCCGGTCACCAGACTGAGCCCGATGGCAAGCCCCATGGTCATGGCCAGGACCTTTTTTACATTGGACGGCTTTCCGGCGCCCACATTATAGCCGGTAAAGGTGACGCAGGTCTGGCTGACCGCAGAAAGAGTAACATACATGAACTCTTCCAACGAGATGGCAGCGGTGTTTCCTGCGATGGCCAGCTCGCCGAAGGAATTGACGGCTGCCTGCACCACGATGTTGGAGATGGAGAACATCATACTCTGCACCGCTGAGGGAATTCCGATGGTGAGGATCTTTTTCGCGATAACGCCGTCGATGCGAAGACTTCGCAGATCCAGATGAAGAACTCCCTCGATCCGCAGCAGATGAAACAGCACCAGCCCGGTAGACAGCATCTGGGCGATGACCGAGGCAATGGCGACGCCTGCCACATCCCAGCCAAAGCCGGCCACAAAGAGCACATTGAGCACCAGATTCAGGGCGCCGCCGACGCTCAGATAGACGGTGGGCCGCCTGGTATCGCCGGAGGATCGGATCAGAGCCGCACCGAAGTTATACAGCGCCATAAAGGGCATGCAGAATAAAAAGATGCGGATATACAGCAGCGCCTGGCCCATGATGTTGGCCGGAACTCCGATCAGCTGCAGAAACGCCTTTCCAAACAGCTGTCCTAAAAGCAGGCAGCCGATGCCGCAGATCAGGGCGATGGAGATGCCTGTACTGACGGTTTTTCGAATGCCGTCCTCGTTCTTTTGTCCGAACAGCTGCGACGCGACGACATCCGCACCGGAGGAAAGTCCGCCCAGGCTCCAGGTAAAGATGGAGAGCAGCATGGTGGTAGAGCCTACGGCTGCCAGCGCGTTTTCTCCGGAGAAGTGACCGACCACCACCGTATCGGCTGCGCGAAACATGCACTGCAGCAGATTGGACAGCATGAGAGGTGGGGCGAATATCAAAAAGTTGCGGAACAGATTTCCGTTTACAATGTCTAAAGACCGTTTTTCCCTTGCCATAATCGAAGGATCCTTTTCTGTCCCGTTTTCGTTCCACCGAAAGCGGGAGCTGTACAAAACAGGTAATAGTGGAAATACGCAAGAAAAAAGCTTCATCCATGAAGATGAAGCTTTATTTGGTGGAGAGAGGTGGATTCGAACCACCGAAAGCTCAGCTAACGGATTTACAGTCCGCTCCCTTTGGCCACTCGGGAATCTCTCCATTCTGGAGCTGGCGATCGGAGTCGAACCAACAACCTGCTGATTACAAATCAGCTGCTCTGCCATTGAGCCACGCCAGCGCATCGCCGTTTTCCATGTGAAGTTAAAAAAAAAGATGGCGACCCGAACCGGGCTCGAACCGGTGACCTCCAGCGTGACAGGCTGGCATTCTAACCAACTGAACTACCGGGCCGTGGTGGTGGGCGTTGACGGGCTCGAACCGCCGACCCTCTGCTTGTAAGGCAGATGCTCTCCCAGCTGAGCTAAACGCCCACGACTTTGTATCTCATCTTTTTTCTTTGTGCTCATCAGCACATTTACTATCTTACATCATTGAAGGCTGTTCGTCAAGCACTTTTTTCTTTTTCGAAAAAGTTTTTTACTTTCGCCGGATGTTCGATTTGTTCTGTCGGGCACTCGTTCAATATAACACAGGGAATCTTTGAATGCAAGCACTTTTTATCTCCGAAAAATAACGGAAGGCGGGGGTCATGGCAGTGGCAAAAGGCATCTGCCCTTCCGGTATCAGCGCGCCGTCTCTTCGATGTTCAGAGGCTCGGGCAGCTTTCCGCTGAGCAGATCGGAAAGCATGGCGATCACCTGCTCTTTGGCTTCCGGTTCAAAGGACAGAGTCACTGTCACCTGAGCCAGATATTGAATGTCTGCGATCTCAAAAGCCATGGTTTTTTCGTTGTTCTGCAGCTTGCCCAGCAAGGTGTAGGGGATGTCTACCGTAAGAAGGCATACCTGCCGCACGGGATGCACACCGGCTGCGTCCAGCGCCAGCTTGGCAGAGCCTGTATAAGCCCGGACAAGGCCGCCCGTGCCCAGCTTGATACCGCCGAAGTAGCGGACGACGCCCACCGCCACATTGGTGATGCCCTCCTTGACCAGCATCTGCACGATGGGTGCGCCGGCGGTGCCCTGCGGCTCGCCGTTGTCGGAGCCCCATTGCAGCTGCATCCTATCGCCGATCACGAAGGCGGGAACGCAATGGCGACAGTCTCTGTGCCGGTCGTTGATCTCTTCAAAAAAGGCGTCTGCCTCCTCTTTGGAAGAGACCGGCCGGATATAGGCGATGAAGCGGCTCTTTTCTATGGTCTGCTCTGCACAAGCTTCTTTTGCGACAGTGGTATACAGTATTGCCATGGATCATCCTACCATTCTTCCGGTGCAGCTTCCTGCAGGGGCGATGTGATGTATTGTTTATAGCGGCTGCGGTCAGCGGTCTCCAGCTCGATCACCAGGCGGGTGCCCTCTGCCAGATATTCCGTCTCGATAGCAGCGGATTTTTGAAGCAGGGCGGAAACGATGCTTCCCTTATCGTAGGGAATGATCAGCTCCACCTGCCGATAATCGGAGAACAGCAGCTCGTTCAGGCGGCGCAGAAATGCATCATAGCCCTCTCCCGTCTTCGTCGAGATGCAAAGAGCATCCTTTCCGTAGCCGACGGCTTCAAAGCCGGGCACCTTATCGATCTTATTGAACACGGTGAGCATGGGCTTATCCCCTGCACCCAGCTCGTTCATGACCTTTTCGGTGACCTGCATATGAAAATCGTGCTCTTCAAAGGAGGCGTCCACCACATGGACCAGCAGATCGGCGTAGTTGACCTCATCCAAGGTGGAGCGGAAGGCCTGCACCAGAGAATGGGGAAGCTTGCTGACAAAACCGACGGTGTCGATGAGAATAAAGCGGTGATTGTCATCCAGGGTGATCAGCCGCTGAGCAGTATCCAGCGTGGCAAAGAGCATGTCTTTTTCAAAGACCTGCTTTTCCGTGCGGTCTTCCAGCTGCAGCAGCCGGTTCATGATCGACGATTTGCCGGAGTTGGTATAGCCCACCAGGGCGACCACCGGAATGGTGCTGTCTTCCCGCTTTGCCCGCTGGGTCTGCCGGTTGCCCTGCAGCTCCTTCAGCTCGGCGCGGATCTCATCCAGACGGCTTTGGATATGGCGCCGGTCGGTCTCCAGCTTCTTTTCGCCGGGGCCTCTGGTGCCGATACCGCCCCCAAGGCGGGATAAGGCATGACCAAAGCCAAGAAGCCTTGGCATGCGGTATTGCAGCTGAGCCATTTCCACCTGCATCTTGCCCTCGCGGGAGGTGGCCCGGTCTGCAAAGATATCCAGGATCAGGATGGTGCGGTCGATGACCTTGACCCCCACCGCATCCTCCACATTGCGCAGCTGCATGCCGGTCAGCTCATCGTTGAAGATGACCAGATCGGCCTGCATATTGGCGCACAGCTCTGCCAGCTCCCGGATCTTTCCGGTGCCGATATAAAAGGCGGTATGCACCTTTTCCGCATTCTGCGTCAGGATCCCAAGCACATTTACGCCGGCAGCCCGGGCAAGACCCTCCAGCTCCTGCATGGAATAGGAGATGTCCTGTCCTGTGGAGAGGCCGACCAGGATCGCGTTGCCCGACTCGTTTTCTATTACGTTGTTATTTTCGTCAAATCGAACCATTACAGAATAAACCTGTCGATGTCGTCCTTGCGGACGGAATCCTCAAATTTGCCGCGAACATAAGCCGCGTCGATGGTGATCTCGGTGATCGATTCATCGGGAAGGCTGAAGGAGATCTCTTCCAGCAGCTTTTCCATGATGGTATGAAGTCTTCTTGCGCCGATGTTTTCGGTCTGCTCATTCATTAAAAAGGCCATTTCCGCGATCTCATCGATGGCATCGCCTGTGAAGGTGATCCGGCAGCCCTCGGTCTGCAGCAGCTCAGTATGCTGCTTGATCAGCGCGTTATGCGGCTCGGTGAGAATGCGCACGAAATCCTGCTTTGTCAGATTATCCAAAGTGACCCGGATGGGAAAGCGGCCCTGCAGCTCAGGGATCAGATCGGTGGGCTTTGCCACGTGAAAAGCGCCGGCACCGATGAACAGCACATGGTCGGTCTTGATGGGTCCGTATTTGGTATTGACCACAGAGCCCTCGACGATGGGCAGGATGTCTCTTTGAACGCCCTCTCTGGATACGTCGGCTCCGCTCTTATAGGTGCTGCCGGCTGCGATCTTGTCGATCTCATCGATGAAGATGATGCCGTTTTCTTCGCAGTTTTCCACCGCTTCGGAGCTGACCTGATCCATGTCGATCATCTTCTGGGCTTCCTGCTCGATGAGCACCTTGCGAGCCTCTTTGACCTTCATGCTCTTTTTCTTCGTCTTTGCAGGAGCACCGCCGAACATATCGAAGATATTGCCGATGGAGATGGAGCCGCCGCCGGCGATATCGATGGAATTGTCTTTGGGGGCTTCCACCACATCGATCTCAATGTATTGCTCTTCCAAAAGACCGTCCCGCAGCTGCTGCCGCACCTGCTCTCTGGCCAGCTTTACGTCTTCACCCTCGCGATCTTCTTCGGATTCGATGGTCTCGCTGGTCTGGGTATAGGTCGCCCTGCCGTTCATCATAAAAGGAAAACCGCTGCTCTGGGGCGCAGAGGACTGTTTTTTGCGTCCGGGGATCAGCGCCTTCAGCAGCTTTTCTTCTGCGATCTCTTTGGCAGCGTCGTATTTTTCTGCCACGTGCTTTTGCTTGGTGATGCGCATGGAGGCTTCCATCAGATCTTTGACCATGGATTCCACGTCCCGGCCTACATAGCCCACTTCGGTATATTTGGTGGCCTCGACCTTTACGAAGGGTGCATCCATCAGTTTGGCAAGACGCCTTGCGATCTCGGTCTTGCCCACACCGGTGGGGCCCATCATCAGGATGTTTTTGGGCGAGATCTCTTCTCTCATTTCGTCGGAGAGAAGATTTCTTCTGTAGCGGTTGCGCAGGGCAACGGCCACGGAGCGCTTGGCGCTGTCCTGCCCGATGATGTATTTATCAAGCTCGGCAACGATCTGCCTGGGCGTCATATTCTGGATCTGGATCATAAGGCCTCCTTACAGCTTTTCAACGGAGATGTGGCCGTTGGTATAGACACAGATGTCGGATGCGATCTTAAGAGCCTCTCTTACGATCTCTTCGGCCGACATGTCGGTATGATCGTAAAGGGCATGGGCGGCTGCATAGGCAAAGTTGCCGCCGGAGCCGATGGCGATATAATCCGCATCCGGTTCAATGACCTCACCGGTGCCGGAGATGAGCAGAATGCTTTCCCTGTCGGCGACCAGCATCATGGCCTCCAGATTGCGTGCGCCCTGATCGCTTCGCCAGGTCTGGGCGAGGGCCACCGCAGCACGCTTCAGGTTACCGCCGTGCTCCTCCAGCTTTTTTTCGAATTTTTCGGTCAGGGAAAAGGCATCGGAAACAGAGCCGGCAAAGCCGGACACTACCTGATCCTTATAGATCTTACGCACCTTTTTCGCGTTGTTCTTCATGATCGAGGTCTCGCCCATGGTCACCTGGCCGTCGCCGCCGATGCAGATGTCTTCGGGGCTGCGCTTGACCAGGCAGATCGTTGTTGCATGAAACTGCTGCATTATTCTTTCTCGGTTCCTTTCTTTTCGTGATAGCCGCATTCCGGATTGGAGCACTGCAGGTTTCTTCCCCGTGCTACCAACAGGCTTTGGCACTTGGGACAGCGCTTATCGACCGGCTTATACCAGTAGACGTTGCTGCACTGGGGATAACCGGAGCAGCCGTAGAACAGCTTGCCCTTGCGGCTGCGCTTTTCGATGATCTCTTTTCCGCAATCGGGACACATGACCCCGGTTCCGGTGATGATGGTCTTGGTGAAGCGGCAGGCGGGAAATGCCGAGCAGGCGAGAAAATCGCCGAAGCGGCCGTGCTTGATGGCAAGGGGCTTTCCGCATTCCGGACAGAGCTCGTCGGTGAGCTGCGGAGCCATTTCCAGCTTTTGCAGCTCTTTTTCCGCAACAGTCAGCTGATTTTCCATATAGCCGTGGTAATAATCGCCGACCACGTTCTGCCAGCTTTCGATGCCCTCTTCGACCTTATCCAGCTTTTCTTCCATGTCAGCGGTGAAGTTGGCATCGACCAGCTCCTTGAAGTAGACCTCCATGATCTCGCGGGTGATGCGCATGCCCAGCTCGGTGGGAGCCAGAGTCTTCTTTTCACGGTAGATATAGCGGCGGTCCAGCAGATTGGTCACGATGGGGGCATAGGTCGACGGTCTGCCGATGCCCTTATCCTCCAGTTCTTTGATGAGAGAGGCTTCCGTAAAGCGGGTGGGAGGCTCGGTGAATTTCTGCTCACTGCTTAAGGAAACGGCGCGCAGCTCCTGGCCCTCGTCCAGCGCGGGAAGCATTTTTTCTTTGGCGTCGGCATCGTTATAGACCTTCAGATAGCCGTCGAAGGCCAGCTTTCTGCCCGATGCCTTAAAGGTATAATCGCCGTTGATCACATCGACGTTTACTGCATCGTAAACGGCGGGCTTCATGCGGCTTGCCACAAAGCGCGACCAGATCAGCCGGTACAGCTTATACTGATCGGCAGATAAAGACTCCTTGATATCATCGGGAGTCAGATCCACATAGCTGGGACGGATCGCCTCGTGGGCATCCTGAGCACCCTTCTTCTTATTGGAATAATAATTATTGCCCAGGTATTCCTCAGAATACTGCTCCTTGATAAAAGCCTTGCAGGCAGCATCGGCCACATCGGAAATGCGAACGGAGTCGGTACGGATATAAGAGATCAGACCCAGCGTTCCCCGCCCCTTGATATTGACCCCTTCGTAAAGCTCCTGCGCCAGCATCATGGTCTTTTTCGGGGTGAAGTTCAGCTTGATGGAAGCATCCTGCTGCAG
>JABUTE010000059.1 GCA_021443825.1 Bacillota bacterium | reverse complement strand
CTTGCCGCAAAGATCGAGCCCAAGCTGCTGGTCACCTACCATCACATCTATCATATGAACATACAGGACAACACCCGCGACTTGCCTGCTGAGATGGACCGGCGCAACGGACTGATCCTGGAAGAGATCCGGGGCGCAGGCTATCATGGACCTGCCGTCTGCGGTAAAGATCTGGATATATTCACGGTATAGACGATGCGAAGCCGGTCAGCTCAACTGGCCGATCCCCGTGCAGATTGCATGTGAAGAGTAGGAAGATGCATCATGGCAAAATAGCGGCAGGGGTGTATAATAAAGCATCAGAGAGTCATCTTAAAACAGCTGCAACCCGCAAAGGAGAAGAAACTATGATCAACGAACAACGACTGGTCGATTATCTTTTAGACATTATCCGGATCAACAGCGAAAGCGGCGACGAGCTGGCCATGAGCCAGCGACTGGAGGCCGATCTGAAGGCCATTCCCGGGGTCACGGTCCGGACCGAGACCGTAGCAGATTATGATACCAACGGCTATAACATCATCGCGGAATTTCCCGGAACAGTTCCCGGCGACACCATTCTGCTCAGCTCTCATCAGGACACGGTAAAGCCGGGTCTGGACATCAGGCCGGTCATCGAGGGCCGCACCATCAAAAGCGGCGGCGATACCATTCTCGCGGCCGACGATAAGGCCGGCATCGCCGAGATCATGGAGGTGCTGCGCGTGTTGGCAGAAGACCGGATCCCGCACAGAAGTCTGGAGATCGTCTTTTCTGCCGGCGAAGAAGTAGGTCTGTGCGGCGCCAAGTCGCTGGATACCTCCAGGCTGAAGGCAAAGGTTGGCTTTGTTCTTGATATCGCCGGCAATGCCGGCCGCGTGATCCACACCCAGCCGGGCAGCTATCATATCGCAGCCGATATCTACGGAAGAAAAGCCCATGCAGGCAACTGCCCGGAAAAGGGCATCAGCGCCATCATGGCAGCGGCAGAAGCGATCACCAACATGCATCTTCTTCGCATCGACGAAGAGACCACCGCAAACATCGGCACCTTCAAGGCCGAATACGCCTCTAACATCGTGGCTGAGCATGTGCATCTGCTGGGCGAGATCCGAAGCCGCAGCGCCGAAAAGCTTGAGGCTGAGGTGCAGCACATGGAAAAGTGCCTGCAGGATGCCTGCGATAAGGTGGGCGCAAGGCTGGAATTCAGCAAGAAGCTGATGTTTGGCGGCTACAAGCTGCCTGCCGACTGCACCGCGGTGGAAATGTATCGCAAGGCAGCCGCAAAGCACGGGGTCGAGCTTACCTGCGAGGGCGCCGGCGGCTGCAGCGATTCCAACGTCTACAATGCACGGGGCATCCAGTGCATCGTGGTCGCTACCGGTGATGCCGACAACCACACCGCACATGAGACCTGCAATATCGACACTATGAACAAATGCGCCGCTATCCTTTTGGATCTGGTGACCGCAGAATAAAAGCAGAAAAACGGAGGAAGACTTATGGTCTTCCTCCTTTTCTTATCGTCAAACAGAGTATATATCAGGCTGTTTGGGAATATTCCTCCGGACCTTTGCATCTTGCAAAGGTCTGTTTTTTTGTAGCCAGATAGATCGCGCAAAGCAGCAGCATGCAGGCTCGGAATATAATCAAACGAATATGCCTACTATTAAGGAGTAATGGATAAACAATGAATGAAAAAATAGTTGCATCAATTGATGATATAGGATATAATGCTGTACATAATCTAAAAGAGCTCTATATGTGATTTGATAATGACAATTTATAATGAATCGACTAACCTGCAACGACATCTGAATGCTTTTGATGCAGCATTCTGTGCGTAATGGGATTTGGTTGAATTATATTTCAGGAGGTATATTATTATGAAGAACAGATTTCATATGATTTTTATGATACCTTTGATATTATTATCCGTTTTAGTGTTTGTATCCTGTGGCGAAACGACCCCGAACACGGACAGCGAAGCTGCAGATGTCGGCCTTCAGGACCGTTTTCGGGAATGCGGAAACACCTGGGCAAAGACATATCATGCCGATGGCATCGTGTCTGCCGATATCGGATCCTGTGAGACGGATACTCTGCTGATGGATGGATCAGGAAATTTTAAGGCTGCTGCAAACACAAAAGTAAGTTATAAAGTGACTGTTGATAAAAACAGCTTTGATGCTTCGCCTCAAAATACCGATGAACTGTATGAAGCTCTCAGGCAGATTCTTCGTGAAAAGGATATTCTTAAAAGGATCTATGAGCTGGAACTCGTTTTCAGCGATAAAACAGGCAGTATTGTCGCGATTTCAGGCACCATCGGTCCGGATTTCGACAGAAATATCGCCAGCGATTCTGCTGATATTTATTCCTCTCAAACCGAAGAGAACGAAACGTTTGCCAGGACTTTGGCATATGATCTATGCGCAGAAATGAACCGGCAGTATTTCTCAAACGGTGACTGTTTCGCTGCTGGTGAAATCTGGATGAAGCGCTTCGGGATCAAGGATGGGGAGTTGTTTACAGAGGTCATTTGTTTTGCCGACTGTCCGGAGCAAAACGTTCATGAGCAGTTCATCGAAGACCTTTCAACTCTGGGAGAAAGGATCTGCGACTCCTTGAAAGACAGCGATGAAGCGGTCAAATGGGCAAGAACCTGCGGAGCAGAGCGTATTCATGCGGAAATAGTAGTGATGTGGGACACTGCGCGGGACAGCAGTTTTTCATTTGCGATAAAATGATTTCGAAATGATTCATTGTCAGCGTATGATTCTCGTTTTCAGAACGGGATAGTCTGCTTGACGATTGCTGCTGTTGAGAAGCGACAGAGTACAACTGCGGCAGCATTGTTGATCCGTATCCGCATGACTCTTGTAAACCGACCTGGCAACAGTCTGACCGGTGCGATTTCGAAAAAATCGAAACGACATAGCAAAAATAGAAAAAAGGAGGAAGACTTATGGTCTTTCTCCTTTTCTTATCGTCAAACAGAGTATATATCAGGCTGTTTGGGAAAAGTTCTCCGGACCTTTGCATCTTGCAAATGTCGCTGGTCTACCGGAATATCTACCGAAGGGAAGCTGCATAGCCACGCTGATCGGGTTATGAACCGCAACAAAAACGCCCTGCAATCATTGCGATCGCAGGGCGCTTGTTATTTCGTCCTTATCGAATTTTGATCATCCTACAGGGGCATATAGGTCAGCACATACTGCAGGAAAAATTCAACTGTGGGAAGAAAACCGTCTTCGTTGAGGAAGAATTTCGTATTGTGGTGCTTGGGCGAGGCGCCGGGCATATCGGAAAGGGCGCCGAAGCCGTAGTAGCAGGAGGGGAAGAGCTCAGAGAAATAGCAGAAATCGTCGCTGCCCATGCCGGGCTCTTCGTTTTCCACATAGTGAAAGCCCATCTCTTCGGCAAGGGATCGGCACCGGGCGGTAACCTGCTTGTCGTTGGTGACCGGGTAGCAGGTGACCGTATTGTCGATGGTGACGGTGGCGCCGAAGCCGGCGGCGATGTTCTTTGCGATCTCTTCCATCTTGGCCAGGATCTCGGGCAGTCGCCTGGTATTGAAGAACCGCAGGTTGCCGTCGATGGTGCAGGTGTCGGGAATGATGTTGAAGGCAGTGCCTCCGTGGATCATGCAGGGGCTTACCACCAGAGGCTCAAAGGGGGTGCTGTAGTTGGAGGGGATCATGGCAAGGGCGTTGAGGATCATGCAGGCAGGGCGCAGGGGATCGACGCTCATATCGGGGCGGGAGCCGTGGCCGCCGCTTCCGTGAACGGTCACCTTCCAATGGCAGTTGCCGGCCGCATGAGAGCCGGCCCTGGAGTGGATCTCGCCCACCGGGTTAGACGCGCTGATATGCTGGGCAAGCACCTCGCGGATGTTGCCCTGCTTTTGAAGCCAGGCCGCCAGATCCTGGGCTCCGCCGCCGCTGATCTCTTCGGCGATCTGAAAGCACAGATAGACGGTGCCCGAGAACTGATCCTTCAGCTCGTTGAGGCAGGCTGCCGCAGCCAGCAGGCAGGCTGCGTGGGAATCGTGACCGCAGGCGTGGCTGACACCGGGGATCTTCGACTTGAATTCCCAGTCGATCTCTTCTTCCATGGGAAGGGCATCGAAATCGGCGCGCATGGCGATGGCCTTATCTTTATCGGGGCCGTTTCCGTTTCCCTTTACGATGCCGACCACATTGCGGTTTCCGACGAGCTCATAGGGAATGCCCAGCTTTTTCAGCTCTTCTGCGATGCGGGCAGAGGTGCGTTCCTCCTGGCAGGCGATCTCGGGATACATATGAAATTCGTGGCGAAGGTCTAACAGATAGCCTTCTTTTTCTTTTGCGATTGCTTTAACATCGATAGCCATAAAAAGGTCCTTTCTTTGCGGCAGCCGGGCTGCCCGGGGAAAACAGTTGGATAAAGGGGAAAAACAGTTCAACAGGGCGTTTTATTGAGCCTCTGCCGACTCTACAGTGATCGCCTTGGGGGCATCGGGAACGAAGAAGGATGCGACGGCGGCGCAGGCAGCCATGCCTACCAGGATCCAAAGGACGACAGGCAGGCCCTGATTATCGGCAACACGGCCGAGGATGGGAGAGATCATGCCGCCGAAGCTGGAAGCAAGGCCCATGGTGATGCCGGAGGCAAGGCCGATGTGGTTGGGAACGAACTTCTGCCCCAGGGCGACAGAGGGGCTGAAGGCCAGATTGAGCGACATGGAGGTGGGAACCAGCATGATCAGGGTGAGCCACAGCGATCTGGAAAGGGTGATGACGCAAAGGCAGGGGATCAGCAGGCAAAGACCGGTGCGGATGGTCTTGTTGAAGCCGAAGCTGTCGGCCAGACGTCCGCCGATCAGGGTAGCGATGGCGCCGGAGATGGAGATGATGGTGGTGACAGAGCCGGAGAATTCTTCGGTCTGCATCAGCAGACGCAGGAAGACCATGGGAATAAAGGTGGTCATGCCTATGCCGATGGAAGAACGGAGAAAGACGATGCCCGTCAGCTTGGCGAAGGACTTCCAGTCGTCCTTCTGGCCGGCGGCCTGTGCCAGCTTGGTGGCCTGTGTGCCTTCTGCCGCGAACTCGCCCAGCACCTTATTCTGGCTGAACATGAAGGCGCTCATCAGAAAGGCGGGAATGGCAAGAATGATGGTTCCCTTCAGTCCGCCGAAGGCGGTGATGCCGAAGACCACCAGCATGGGGCCAAAGGCTCCGCCCATGTTTCCGCCGACCGAGAAGAGCGAGATCCCCTTGCCCTTCTTTTCGCCGGCGACGTAGTTGGCCATGCGGCCCCCGTCGGGATGAAAGAGTGCCGCTCCGATACCGGTCAGGGCAACAGCGATGAACATGGCCGTGTAATTATCGAGAAAGCCCAGACTGGAAACGCCGCAGCCGGCAAGAAAGATGCCCAGCGACATGAGCCAGGGACGGGAGGTCTTGTCGGCCATGCTGCCGAAGATGGGCTGGATCAGCGAACCGATGCTGGATAAGGCAAAGGTCAGACCTGCGGCAGCCGTGTAAGAGATGTTCTTCTGCGCGATCAGAAAGGGCAGGATGGCGGGAAGGGCGCCGCCGCCCAGGTCGGCGCAAAGATGGCCGAGCATCATAACATAGCTATAGGCGGATTTTTTCAGTTTCATGGAATTCCTCCGATAAAATAGGTGATTTAAATATAGAATTATTATACAGCCAGTTTATTATATACTTCTTCTGAAGCATCTACAACCCATTTGTATGGCTGCAGAAAAAAGAGGAAGCGGTAAACGCTTCCTCTTTGTCTGTTTCGATGGTGATACGAAGGGCACGCTGCAGAAGGGTCTTCGGCTGCGTCATCCCGCAGAAGCGGCGCCTGTCTTATCCCTTTGTTTCTGTGCTTTCTTTTGCCTCCTGCCGGGGCTCATATGTCTTGATGCCGACGGCTTCGTCTACCGGCAGGGCAAAGGCGATGCCCTGGCAGGGGGTTCCCGGACCGGTCTCTTTATAGATGGCGTGCAGCACGCTGTCGCAGATGGCGGTGGGAACGACGATGAGGATCAGCTCTTTCTCCGGCTGAATGGTGATGTTGAACAGCTTTTCTGCCTGCGGATTGGCTGTTCCGTGGGCGCGCAGGATGGTTCCTCCGGATGCGCCTGCATTTCTTGCGGCAGACATGACGGTTTCACTGAAGCCTTCATTTACGATGCATAAAATGATCTGATGTGCGAAATCCATATTCATACCTCACTTTGTGTTTGCGAAGAATCGGTAGGCGTTCAGTCCGACCATGGCAGAAAAGGGTACTGTAAGGGCGATCCCCTTGCCATTGCGGATCGTAGAGAACTTTTCTTCGAGGGTCTCGAGCACGGCATGTGCCCTTGTCTCGGTGACGACGCTTAAGATCAGCTCTTTTTCGGTCTGGCCAAAGCCCAGCATCTGGAGCATTTCCGTTTGCGCCGTTCCCTCGGCCTGGGTGGAAAAGGAGGCGCTCAGACCCAGATCCTGCAGCAGATCGAGATAATATTCCGCCTTATTGCGGTTGACGATGAGCACCAGCAGCTTCAATTTATCCGGTGCCTGATGGATGGTTCCGTTTTCAGCCATGAATGTGTCACCTCCGTTACATAAAGTGGATGATCTGATCGTCGTCGGCCGTCATGATCTGCTTCATGGCGATGCGCCGCTTGACGCCTGCCGTGGCGATGGCCTTAAAGCCCAGCACCTGGATGGTGATCAGAGGGGTCATGGCGACCATGGTGACGACACCGAAGGCCAGATCCAGAATATTGCCCTGCCCCTGCAGCACCGAGCAGGCGCCTACCGAAAAGGGCAGGATAAAGCCGCTGGTGAGAGGCCCGCTGGCAACGCCGCCCGAGTCGAAGGCGATGGCGGTATAAAGTCCGGGAACGAACAGGGAAAGACCCAGCGAAAGCAGATAGCCGGGAACGACATAGTAGAGAATGCTGAAGCCGTAGTGGATGCGCAGCATGGATAACGCCAAAGATGCCCCGACGCCAAGAGACAGGGCCAGCATCATGGCTTTTTTGCTGACGGTGCCGTTGGTGATGGCTTCTACCTGATGATTGAGCACATGAACGGCCGGCTCGGCCAGAACGACCAGGGTCCCTACCACGAAGCCGATGATGACGATCGCCATCCACGAAGTCTCGGCCAGCTGCTGCCCCAGACGAAAGCCTACCGGCATGTAGCCGATGGTGACCGATGAAAGAAAGATCAGCAGGCCGATAAAGGTATATACCAGACCGACGCCGATCTGCCGCAGCTTTTGCTTTGAGACCTTCAGATAGAAGACCTGAAGCACCATGAACGAAGCGACGATGCAGGTAAGGGCGATGAGGATCTCGTTTGCCACCGAGGCGATCAGAGGCCAGAAGGCTTCGCCCAGACCGTTTTCTACCGAGTAATCGGGAACGGTATACGAAAGCTCTCCTTTCGTTACGATGCCCAGGGCGGCAATGGCCAGAATCGGGCCGACGGAGCAAAGAGCGATCAGGCCGAAGGAGTTTTCGCCCTGATTCTTTCCGCCAAGGGTGGTGGCGATGCCCACGCCCAGAGCCATGATAAAGGGAACCGTGATGGGGCCGGTGGTAACGCCGCCCGAATCAAAGGCCAGCGGCAGAAAAACGGAGTTGCCGTTGAGGATGACTACCGCCACCAGCGAAAAGAGCAGCATATAAAAGAACATCAGCATCTGAGCCAGGTTTTTGCTGAAAATGATCCTTGCCACGGCAAGAAGCAGCAGCAGTCCGACGCCAAGACCGATGATGCCCTTTAAAAGGGTTCCGTCGACCACGTCGGCAACCTGTGAGGCCAGAACCGACAGATCGGGCTCTGCGATGGTCACGAGAAAGCCCATGATAAACACGATGACCAGCAGCAGGGCGACCCGGTTGGTCTTGCTTAAACCCGAGCCGATGCTCTCGCCCATGGGGGTCATGGCAAGATCGGCGCCCAGGTTGAACAGGCTGATGCCCAGGATCAGACCTGCGGTGCTGAACAGAAAGACCGAAAGCTCCCTTGCTGTCAGGCTGACGAAGGGGGTGAAATAGAGGAGCACCACCATCAGCGCGATGGGAACCACCGACAGAACGGATTCCTGCAGTTTGATATGCAGAGCGTGAAGAAAGGTTCGAAGCATCTTATTCCTCCGTTTGCGAAAGCTGCAGCTCCCGGCGGCTGCAGGCTGCTGCTGCAAAAGCAGCACAGTCGTTCAAACACAAAGAACCGGGAATCTGTACTGCATTTATTGTACCATAAAACCATGGTTCACGGAAACAGAGAATCTCCCTACGCCAGCCGTGGGGCGTGAAGTTTGTATGAAGCCACTGCAGCCGAAAGATCTTATATGAATCACCGAGGATATATAAGAATTTATTCTAATATATAATCATATATATTCTTTATTGTATTTCCCCCGATAAATGGTATAATTACTACATTATGCAGTGTCTTCCCATCGCGCTGCATCGGAAAGGAGAGAGCATGCCGGAATATATCAACGAAACGGTCAGGATCCTCGAAGAACGCACCTCGGTGCGGGCCTTTCTTCCCGGGTCGGTCACCCCGCAGGAGCGGGATATCATCGAATCGGCAGCCTTACGGGCTCCTAACGGAGGCAAAATGTCGAAGTTTTCGCTGATCCGTGTGGAAGATCCCCAGCTGAAGGCCTTCGTGGCAAAAAGCTGCGACAATCAGCCCTTTATCGCTGATGCCCCATTGGTCTACATCTTGCTTGCCGATTTCAACCGCTGGTTTCGTGCCTTTCTAAAGCATGTGCCTTCCGCCGGCGCAGAGATCAATTATCCCCACGAGGATGAGATATTGCTGTCTGAGATCGACGCGGTGCTGGCTGCCGAAAACATGGTCATCGCGGCCGAATCCATGGGCATCCGCTCCTGCTTTATTGCCGACATCATCTGCAACTATCAGGAGGTAAAGAGGGTCTTTCACCTGCCCAAATACGTGATGCCCATCACCCTGCTGATCATGGGCAGGGCAAAGCAGGAGCCTGTGCAGCGGTCTTCCCGCATCGATGCGCCGGTGGTATTCACCGACTGCTACGAAGAGCTTCCGGAGGATCAGTTCGAAAAGATGGTAAGCCCTATGATCGCCCGCGGCAAAGACGGCCAGCCGGTGATGAGCGAGGAGGAATACATCCGCCGCTATTATGTGCGCCGCCTTGGCAGCTGGCTCAGCTTTGAGCGCACCAACAATGTGAGAGAAATGTTTGCGGACTGGCTTTCCAGCCCTTATGACAGATTAAAATAAGAGGAAAAAGGAGAAACGTATGAACAAAGAGATCGATCTTGCCTTTCTTGAAAAATGTGAGCAGAGCTGGGCAGAGGATGCTGCCGGTCAGCAGATGGCCAATGCCATCATCCAGAACGGCCCCATGCTTGCCGGCATGAACTACGAAGCCGTGCGCAAGCTTCCCTTTACCTTTTCGGTCGACGCCTGGAACGGCAATGTGACCGATCAGGTCACCAGTCTTCGCTGCTGGGCCTTTGCCTCCTTAAACAACCTGCGCCAGCATGCCATCGAGCATCTGGATATGAAAGACAGAGGCTTTGAGCTTTCGCAGGATTTCGTCTATTTCTACGATCAGCTGGAAAAGAGCAACCGGTATCTGAACAAGGCGCTGGAGCTGCTGGACGAGCCTCTGGACTCTCCCAAAATGGGAAGAATGCTGCACAACCCCATCATGGATAACGGGCAGTGGTATATGTGCGCCGATATCGTCGATAAATACGGCATCGTTCCCAAGTCGGTCATGCCCGATGCACAGGTCTCGGGAGACACCCGATACGTTACCAGGATCCTCTCCGCAAAGCTGAAGACGGCCATGCGCAACCTGCGGGCCGCCCATGCAAAGGGTGCTTCTGCCGAAGAGCTCGGGCAGATCAAGGAAGAAGAACTGAAGGATATCTACGGCATTCTCTGCCGTTTTCTGGGCGCGCCCTGCAAGA
Source organism: Bacillota bacterium (assembly GCA_021443825.1). Classification (GTDB taxonomy): domain Bacteria; phylum Bacillota; class Clostridia; order Peptostreptococcales; family Anaerovoracaceae; genus RGIG2707. The sequence continues at coordinate 9,059 of JABUTE010000059.1, read as the reverse complement.
CCTTCGACTGGTCGTATCAGGATACCAAGGGGCAGACCCACTATATGACCGGTATCACGCCCAAAGACTTTTTTAAGGCTATCGGCGTCAACAACGACGACTATATGTTCATCATCCATCACCCCTCCGACAAGTATGCCTTTATGAAGGGCTATGTGCAGCGGGACGACCTGACCCCCGGCCACGATGTGCTCCTCAATGTGGATATGCCCCTGATCAAGCAGATGGTCATCGAGCAGCTGAAGGGCGGCGAGCAGGTCGTCATGGGCTGCGATGTGGCAAAGCTTTCCCATAAGGTCTCCGGCTATATGGACAGCGAGCTTTATGATTTCAACGCCATGTTCGGCTGCAAGATCATCGACATGGATAAGAAGGAGCACCTGGAATACAAGAATATCAAGGGCACCCATATCATGGCCTTTGCCGGCGTCAACCTGGACGAGCAGGGAAGACCTGACCGATGGAAGGTGCAGAACAGCTACGGCCAGGGCATGGGCATCAACGGCTATTATGTCATGGCAGATAACTGGTTCGATACCTATGTAGTTTCGGTGGTCATCAACAAGAAATATGCCCCGGAAGAGGTCGTTAAAGCATACGAAAGCACCCCGGAAAGAATGGCCGACGGAGCGCTGTATTAAGCCTTCGCGCCCTTTTTAAAGCAGAAAAGGAGAGACAATTATGTTGAGCATCATCGAATCCTTAAAAAACAATCCCGATGTTCTTCGCATCGAAGAGATCGAAGCGCCCGAGCGCTGGGCAGAAAAGGTGATCCTTTGCAATCTGCGCTATCGCAATGACGATGTGGAGGTGGAAGGCTTTGCCGCCTTTCCCAAAGAGCTGACGGCTCCTGCCCCTGTGATCATCTTCAACCGGGGCGGCAACCGCAATTTCGCCGCCTTAAAGGGTGAGCGTCTTTGCATTTTCGCAGCCAACGGCTATGTGACCTTCGGAAGCCAGTATCGCGGCAACTGCGGCGGCACCGGCATGGAGGAATTTGGAGGAAAAGACGTTACCGACGTGATCAAGCTGATCGATATCGCCATGGAGCTTCCGCAGACCCGCCACGAAGGCGTCTATATGTGGGGCCATTCCAGAGGCGGTATGATGACCTATCGGGCCTGCGCCATGGACAGCCGCATCAAGGCAGCCGTTGTGGGTGCCGGTCTTGCCGACTGCTTCATCATGTATCACCGCTGCTACAACGACGAATACGACATGCGTCAGGATTGCAATGAGCTGGTGGGCGGATCTCCCGAGGAGATGCCCGAGGCCTACGAGCTGCGCTCTGCTGTCTGCTGGCCCGAAAAGATCCTCTGCCCGATCCTGATCTGCCAGGGCACCGACGACTGGAGAGTCATTCCCGGACAGTCCTACGAAATGGTGCGCGGTCTGAAGAAGGCCGGCAAGGAGCACAAGTTCGTCGTCTATCCCGGCGCCGATCACAGCCTGCAGGGCACCGACTTTCATAAAGACGGCTTCGCATGGCTCGACGCCCATCCCCTGTAGCAGAGAAGGAGAAGCCTATGGGCGTTCAGATCAAAGAGATCACCTATGAACAGGTGAAGCCTTTATTAAACGAAAAGACGGTAGTCGTTCTTCCCATCGGCGGCGGCTCCAAAGAGCACGGAAATCATCTTCCCATGGGCACCGACTACTATGTGACCGACTGGCTGGCCCAAAAGGTCACCCAGCGCTGTGAGGTCGTTACGCTGCCTACGCTGCCCTATGCCTATTTTCCAGCCTTCGTGGAATGGGAAGGCTCTGTCAGCATTCAGCACGACCATTTCACTGCCTATGTAAAAGACATTCTGATGAGCTTTTACCGCTTCGGCGTTCGCAAATTTCTCATCATCGACGGCGGGGTATCGACCCATCCCCCCCTCAACCTGCTTAGCCGCGACATGAACAACGAATACGGTGCCAAGGTGGCTGTTACCAATATCAACGGCCTGCTGGCCGATCCGGAAAAGCAGGTCTGCCTGCAAAAAAGCGGCGGCCACGGCGACGAAAGCGAAACCTCCACCATGCTCTATCTGCGGGAAGATCTGGTGCATATGGAAAAGACCACCGAAGAATACACCCGCATCTTTCCCGGTTGCAGGCAAAAGGGCCATATGGTCGTCGACTTTGCCAACCGGATGGTGACCCCCTGCGGCACCAACGGAAACAGCACGCTGGCAACGAAGGAAAAGGGTGAGATCATCATGCATGCCATGCTGGACGGAATCTGCGAATTCTTAAGCCACTTTATTCCCTGGGATCCTGTGGCCGATCCCGATTTTGAACATGTAGAGTAAAAGAGTGCAAAGGAGCTTATGAAAACCATTCAGGAAATCATCGATTACGATCTGCTGGCCCCCGTCAGCAATTTTAACAGGCGCGAGCTGGTCAGCAGCACCGGAGCCGCCTACACCGACCGGGAGGGAAACGAATATATCGACCTCAACGAGATGTGCATCGTTCTCGGTCAGAAAAACCAGGGCTTCTCCTCTGCCATGAAGCAGGCGCTGGACGGCTTTACCAATCACAAGACCGGTTTTTCCTCTGCCAAAGAGGATCTGTACCGGTGTCTGGATAAGACAACCAAGGGCAATTTCAAAGCCGTTCATCTGATGACCTCCGGCTCGGAAGCCATCGAATGGGCCGTGACCCTGGCCAAGAAGATGACCGGCCGCTCTGAGATCATCTCCTTTTGGAACAGTATCCACGGAAGGACCTATCTGAGCCGCTCCATGTCGGGGCTTCCCAGAAGAAAGGCGGGTCTGGGGGCGCTGCCCCCCGGCGTGGTGCTCACTCCCTATCCCCGCTGCGCCCATTGCGAGCAGAAAGAAAAATGCACCGGCGGCTGTTATCCCTGCCTGGAGTTTACCAAGCAGCAATACCGGTACGGCACGGCCCAGGACGGCGCCTGTGTCATTATCGAACCCTTCCAGGGCGCCTGCATCGATATTCCGGAGCCCGGCTATTTTCAGGCGCTGTACAAATGGGCGAAGGAGCAGGGCATGCTGTTCATTCTCGATGAGAACCAGAGCTGCTGCGGAAGAGCCGGCGACTATTATAACTTTGAGCGCCTGGGCATCGTTCCCGATATTCTGGTGCTGGGCAAAGGCCTTGGCAACGGCTTTCACATCAGCGCCATTCTGCTGAAGGAGCTTCCCGAAAAGGAGGTGCTGCCTTCTCTTGCAGGCGGCGTAGGCGACGATACCCTTTGCTGCGCAGCCGCGGCACAGGTCTTTCATCAGCTGGAAGACGGCCTGCTGGAGCATATCAACAAGGTGGGCGCCGTGATGAAAGAAAGCCTGCTGCCTCTGAAAAACAGCGACCGGGTGCTTGACGTTCGCACCATCGGCCTTGCCGGTGCCATCGAATACAAAAAAGCAGACGACTGCACAGCCGTCTATAAAGCGCTTTCTTCCGAGGGCTTTTTTGTCGGTCATGTGGAAAACTGCATCACCTTAAAGCCCCCATATGTCATTACTGCCGACCAGCTGCAGCGCTTTGCGCAGGCAGTGATCCGGATCACCGACCAGCTTTAGAAAAGGAACTACACATGCTGAACAAAAATGCGATCGTTCCCCTGTATGCACAGGTGAAGGAAGAGATCAAAAAGACCATTCTCGACAACGGCTACGGCAATGAAGGCCGCCTTCCGACCCAGGGAGAGCTGGCCGAGATCTACGGCGTCAGCCTCATCACCATCAAAAAAGCCATCCAGACTCTGGAAAAAGAGGGCCTCATCGTCGTAAAGCAGGGCAAGGGAACCTTTATCAAAAAGGCCATCTTTGTGGACAATATGCACAGCTTAAAGAATATGGGAAGCTTTCTGGAAGAGATCCAGGTGCCTTACGAGATCGAGATCCAGAAGTTCGAGATCATCGATACCCCCCAGAGCTTCGACGAAGACATCCAGACGGCCTACGGCCCCAGATGCACCTTCGTTCGAAGAGTCACCAAGTACAAGGGTACCGGGGTCTCCTGCGCCGATATGTATCTGCCTGAACATGTGGGCCGCCTGCTGACCAGACAGGACGCGCAGCACGATACCATTTATCACCTGTATCAGAAGAAGCTGGGCATCGAGCTGGGTATGGGAAGACAGCGCATCCGTGCCAAGGGCGCAGGCCGCGAAATGGCCCAGGCGCTGGATCTTGCCTACAATACCCCGGTGCTGGAGCTGACCAGAAGAGCCTACGATACATCGCACAATCTGATCGAATACATGATCCTCACCTATGAATCCAATTCCTATTGCTTTGAGGTAGAGCTGGAGCTGAACAAGGAGCAGGACGGACTCGTTCTCGGACTATATTAGGCTTGACGGCCTGCCAGGATTGTGATATTATTAACGAGCAAATGCAAAGACACGTTCTGCGCATGAGCCCCATAATCATGATTCTGCGGTCAGGAAGCATCCGAAACCAAAGTAGTTATCGTTTTTACTATTTTGCCTTGCAAACCCTTCTGCAGAAATACAGAAGGGTCTTTTAATGCTCCGAAACGCACAAAAGAAAGGAAGCCAAATGGAAAACAGAGTTGCCATCCTTGCCATCGTCATATCAGACCCCGGTTCGGTGGAAGCGCTCAACCGGCTGCTGCACGAATACGGCCGCCATATCATCGGCCGCATGGGATTGCCTTACAAAGAGAAGGGCATCAGCCTGATCAGCATCGCCATGGATGCCCCCCAAAACACCATTTCCGCTCTTTCTGGCAAGATCGGACGGTTAAACGGCGTTTCTGTAAAAGCTGTATTTGCTGATATTTAAAAGGAGAACCAAAATGAAAAAATTTCTTGCGCTGCTGCTGGCAGCTGTCATGGTCTTTTCCATGGCTGCCTGCGGCTCTAAAACAGAAGAAGAGATTCCCGCTTCTGAAGGCGATCTGACCCCGGCAGAGCTTCCTGCCTCCAACGGCGATCTGACCCCGGACGATGAGGGCTATGTGAGAGGCGATTTCAAGATCGCAGCCCTGAAGGGCCCTACCGCCATGGGTCTTGCAAAAATGATCGACGACGCAGCCAAGGGTGAGCCGCAGGATAACGACTATACCTTCCAGCTGGCAGGCTCTGCCGATGAGGTTACCCCGCTGCTGATCAAGGGCGAGCTGGATATGGCCTGTGTTCCTGCCAACCTGGCCGCTGTTCTCAATGTGAAGACCGAAGGGCAGCTGCAGGTTCTGGCCATCAATACCCTGGGCGTCATCTATATCGTCGATACCGATGGCAGCATTAAATCGGTAGATGACCTGAAGGGAAAGACCGTTGTTGCTTCCGGTCAGGGTTCGACTCCGGAATACGGACTTCGCTATATCCTCAGCGAAAACGGCATCGATCCCGATCAGGATCTGGATATCCAGTGGAAGAGCGAGCATGCGGAATGCGTTGCTGCCCTTAAGACCGGTGCCGCTACCGTCGCTATGCTGCCCCAGCCCTTCGTCACCGTTGCCGGCAATCAGATCGAAGGCCTGAACATTGCCCTTGATCTGACCGAGGAATGGGAGGCTCTGGAAAACGGCTCCTCCATGATCACCGGTGTGATCGTTGCCCGCAAAGAAGTCGCTACAGAATACCGCGATGCCGTCAACGCCTTCTTAAAGGAATACGAAAGCTCTGTTGCCTTCGTCAACGGCAATGTTGACGAAGCTGCCGCTATCATCGGCGGTCTTGATATCGTTGCTGAGGCGGTTGCAAAAAAGGCCATTCCCTATTGCAACATCGTCTGCATCACCAGAGATGAGATGGAAAACAGGCTCTCCGGCTACTACGATGCTCTGTTTGCACAGAACCCCGCATCGGTAGGCGGAAGCGTTCCCGGTGAGGAGTTCTATTACAAGTAGTTTTATGAAGCAATTTCACAGGCGCACAACCGAGATCGCAGCGGCAGCCTTCTGGCTGCTCATCTGGCAGCTGGCAAGCATGGTACTGGGGTATCAGATCCTGCTTCCCGGGCCTGCCGATGTTTTGGTGCGCCTGTTGCAGCTTGCTGCAACAGCAAGTTTTTGGAAGGGCATCGGCATTTCGTCTTTGCGCATTCTGACGGGCTTTTCCGCCGCCTGTGTGCTGGCAGTGGTGTGCGCTGCGGCTGCTTATGCATTCCCCCGGTTTCGGGTGTTGCTGCAGCCCCTGGTATCTGCAATCAAAGCGGTGCCGGTGGCCAGCTTCATCATTCTGGCTCTTGTCTGGGTCAGATCATCGTATCTTTCGGTGCTGATCTCGGCCATGATGTGCTTTCCGGCGGTCTATCTGGGCGTTCTGGAAGGGGCGGGGGCGGCAGATCCGAAGCTTTTGGAAATGGCATCAGTCTATTCCATGAGTTTTTGGCACCGGCTGATCGGCATCTATGTGCCGGCGGTGCTGCCTTCGTTTCGCGCGGCGGTCAAGCTGGCCCTGGGGCTTTGCTTTAAATCGGGCATCGCGGCAGAGGTCATCGGGCTTCCCAAGGGAACGGTAGGAGACTACCTGTACCATGCCAAGATCTATTTCGAGACGGCCGATCTTTTTGCCTGGACGGTGACCGTGGTTCTTGCAGCGACGATTTTTGAAAAGATCCTTTTACTGCTGCTCGATAGGGCGCTGGCTGCCTGGGGCACAAACGAGGAGGGCCGATAGCATGATCCGATTAACGAATATCTGCAAGGCCTATGGCGGAAAGCCGGTGCTGGAGCATACAGACCTTTCCCTTCCTGTCGGCATTACTTTTCTGGACTGGCCTTCCGGTGCAGGCAAGACTACTCTGCTGCGCATATTGCTGGGGTTGGAAACGCCGGATGAAGGCAGAGTGGAGGGCACGAAAGGGCTGCGCTTTGGCGTGGTCTTTCAGGAAGACCGGCTGTTGGAGCAGCTGGATGCCCGCACTAATCTGCAATTTGCCCTGGGAAAGGCCTATAACGAAGAAAAGGCCCAACGGCTGCTGCTGCAGCTTGGCCTGGCGCTGAACGACCCAAAACGGGTCAAAGACTATTCCGGCGGCATGAAGCGCCGCCTGGCCTTTGCCAGGAGCTATCTTGCAGACAGCGACGCGCTGCTTTTGGATGAGCCCTTTACCGGCCTGGATGCCGAAAACAGGGCGGTCATGAGAGCGCTCATCGAAGAATATGCCAAAACAAAGCCGGTGCTGCTCATTTCTCACGAGGAGCCTTGATCAAGATCGGTAGGGAATACCCCAAACAAAGACGCAAAAAAAGACCCGCAATGCGGGTCTTTTCGCTTTTAAAGAAGGTCTTGCGGTTACTTTACCGTAAAGATCTCAGCCTCGCGCAGGGCCTTTTCGCTCAGCTCGTTGCCGATTCCGGGTAGCTCGGGAATCTCAAACCAGCCGTTTACCGGCTGATAATCGTAAAGGCCAAGCTCGGTGACGGCAGGGGTGGTGTTGTTGGTGTGATGCTCGTGGATGATGAAGTTGGGCAGGGCCGCTTCAAACTGCAGGGAGGCTGCCACGCTGATGGGAGAGTTGCAGGTATGGGTCTGGACCATAACACCGTAGGTTTCAGCCAGATCGCAGATCTTTTTGCACTCGGTGATGCCGCCGCAGTTGCCCAGATCCGGCTGGATGACGGAAACGGAGCGGTTGGTGATCAGCGGCAGGAAGCCTTCTCTTAGATAGGTGCGCTCGCCGGTGGCAATGGGAATGTTGATATTGTCGGCCAGTCTGCGGTAGTTCTCCGCATTGAGGGCGATGCAGGGCTCTTCGGTGAACATGATGTTATAGGGCTCAGCCAGCTTTGCCACCTGGATGGCCGTATTGACGCTGGTTCGGTTGTGGTTTTCCAGGATCAGATCCGATTCGTCGCCGATCTCTTCTCTTGCGATCTGAATAAAGCTTTCGATCTTTTTGAGAGAGGGGACGGTCAGGTATTCCCGGTTTTCGCGGCCGAAGCACTTTCTTACAAAATCGACCTTGATGGCGGAGTAGCCTTCTTCGTGGGCCCGGCGGCAGGCATCGCGGAAGAATTCGGGATCGTTCTCCGGGGCATGGGCAAAGTCTTCGTATTTCCATCCGCTCTGCAGCTGGGATGCGTAGGCTCTCAGTTTATCTCTGTATTTTCCGCCCAGCAGCTTATAGACAGGCACACCAAAGGCCTTGCCCTTGATATCCCAAAGGGCAGTATCGATGGCGCTGATGGCGCCGTAAATGACGCCGCCTCCGCCCTGCGCCCAAAAGCCGTTGGCCAGCTTGTGATAGATCACATCGTTTTCCAGAGGATCCATTCCGATGATGCCGGCGCACAGCCGCTTCATCAGCTCAAAGCAGCCAAGGGAATAATGATCGATGGAAACACCGGCTTCGCCGTAGCCGTAGATGCCCTCATCGGTGTTGATGCGGCAAAGAACGGGAACCTGCATGCTTGCCTTCAGCTCTTTGCATTTGATCAGATCGACAGATGTGATTTTCATAGGATAGTCCTCCTTTATTGATACGTTACAAATAAATTGTATTCCTGTTTGGGCGGCAGGTCAATCGGCACGGCAAAGTATTTGTTTTGACGGAAGGGGAGGGATCCGAAAAGCGGGAAGTACCTGTTTTTACAGAGCCTGCAGCTGCCTTGCTTCGTCTCATGAGGATGGGGTATAATATTCCGGCAGGACGGCCGCAGAAGCTTTGATAAAAGGCTGCCGCGGTCTTTAAAGCCCGCCTCCGATAACGCAAAGAGAAGGGAAACGAAAGCATGCTCTACACACCACTTACAAAGAAGGCACTTGCCCTGTGCTTTGAGGCGCATAAAGACCAGACGGATAAGGCAGGGCTTCCCTATGTATTTCATCCCTTTCATGTGGCAGAGCAGATGAAGGATGAATATACGACGGTGGCAGCTCTGCTGCACGATGTAGCGGAGGATTCGCCTTATACGGTAGACGAACTGGCTGCTACGGGCATTCCCAAAGAGGTCTGCGATGCTCTGCGGCTGCTGACTCATGATCCTTCGGAATCTTATTTCGACTATATTCGCCGCCTGAAGGACGATCCCATCGCCCGGGCGGTCAAAAGGGCCGATCTGCTGCATAACAGCGACCTGTCAAGGCTGGATGAAGTGGATGACGAGGCGCTAAAGAGGGCAGA
>JABUTE010000019.1 GCA_021443825.1 Bacillota bacterium | reverse complement strand
AAGCATGCCGTTCAGGACATCGTGGGCGTTCAGTTCCGCAATCTTGCCACTGTGGGAGGAAGCCTCTGGGGGCGCTTCGGCTTTTCCGATGTGCTCACCGCATTTCTTGCCATGGATGCCTATGTGCAGCTGTATAAGGGCGGAACGGTGCCAATTGCTCAGTTTGCCCGGATGAAGCAGGACCGCGACATTCTGGTGCGCGTCATCGTAAAAAAGACGCCTGCCGTCTTTGCCTATTCGGCCGTTCGCGGGCAGAGCACCGATTTTCCCATGCTCGCCTGCGCCGCAGCGAAGATCGGCGGCGAATACCGGCTTTGCGTCGGCGCAAGACCGGCAAAGGCCATGCTTCTTACGGATGAGACCCATATTCTGGACGACGGCCTTACGGAAGAATCTGTACAGCAGTTCGCCGATTGGGCCTGCGACCGTATCCCCACCGGATCCAACACCAGAGGCAGCGCTGCCTACCGGACGCGTCTTCTTCGCACCCTGACGGCCCGCCTGCTGCATACCATAAAGGAGGCGCAGTAATGGAGATCAAGGTTAAACTCAACGGCAAGACGGTCAGCGCATCCATCGATGCCGATCTTCTGCTCATCGATTTTCTTCGCGATCACGGGTGCTATAGCGTCAAAAGAGGCTGCGAGACCTCCAATTGCGGTCTTTGCACCGTTCTGATGGATGGGGTGCCTGTGCTTTCGTGCTCCGTGCTGGCGGCAAGAGCCGACGGTCATGAGATCCTCACCCTGGAGGGCCTTCAGGAGGAAGCATCTGAATTTATCGGCTTTATCGCCGATCAGGGCGCAGACCAATGCGGTTTCTGCAATCCCGGCTTTGTGATGAACACCATCGCTCTTTTGCGCGAAAACCCCGACCCCACCGATGATGAGATCCGCGCGTTTCTGGCAGGAAATCTGTGCCGCTGCTCGGGCTACGAGGGCCAGCTGCGGGGCATCCGCAATTTCCTCAGCAGCCGCAAAGGATAGGAGGGCTCTATGGAACATAAGAATTATAAAGCCATCAATAAATCAGTCCGCAAAAAAGATTCCATGCAGCTTCTTTTAGGTAAGCCGGTCTATACGCAGGACATCGCGCCTCAGGGGGCGCTTGTCGTAAAGCTTTTGCGCAGCCCCTATGCCAATGCCGTTGTCGAGACCATCGATACGAAGGTCGCCAAGCTGGTACCCGGCATCGAAGCCATCTATACCTGGGAGGATGTTCCGTCGCAGCGCTTTGCCATCGCGGGGCAGACCTATCCGGAGCCTTCTCCCTACGACCGTCTGATCATCGACCGTCATGTGCGCTATGCAGGTGACGTGGTCGCCATCATCGCTGCCGACAGCGAAAAAGCAGCCCTTAAGGCCATGAAGCTGATCAAGGTCGGCTACCGGCAGCTTGAGGCTGTTCTCGATTTCCATCAGGCGCTTGATAACCCCGTTCTGGTCCACCCCGAAGACGACTGGTTTCCGCCCATGGAGGTGGGAGGAAACGCCAAACGCAATCTGGTCGCCCACGAGGACAGCGGCGACGGCGATGTGGATGAGGTGATCGCCGATTGCGAAGAGGTGCTGCAGAACAGCTATCATATGCGTTCCTTTAACCAGGCCATGATGGAGACCTTTCGTACCTATACCCAGCTGGACCGCTACGGCCGTCTGCATGTGATCTCTTCGACCCAGATCGTTTTCCATGTGCGCCGTATCCTGAGCAACGCGCTGGGCATTCCCAAGAGCCAGATCCGTGTGGAAAAGCCCCGCATCGGCGGCGGCTTCGGTGCAAAGCAAACGGCTGTCTGCGAGGTCTATCCTGCCTTCGTTACCTTAAAGACCGGAAAGCCGGCCATGCTGATCTATACCCGTGAAGAGTGCCAGATCGCCGGCTCTCCCCGCCACGAGATGGAGATCACCGTTCGCCTTGGCGCAGACCGCGACGGACACATCCGCGGGCTGGATCTTTATACTCTCTCCAACACCGGAGCCTACGGCGAACACGGTCCCACTACCGTCGGTCTTACCGGTCATAAATCCATCCCCATGTATACCGGTGGTCTTCAGGCCCATCGCTTCCATTATGATGTCGTCTATACAAATACCGTTCCGGGCGGAGCCTACCGCGGCTACGGTGCAACGCAGGGCATCTTCGCACTGGAGTCTGCCGTCAACGAGCTGGCGGAAAAGCTGGGCATCGATCCCACCGCGCTGCGCGAACAGAATATGCTCAAAGAGGGCATGGTCATGCCGGCTTATTACGGCGAAACGGCGAATGCCTGCGCCCTGGACCGTTGCATGGCTCGCTGCAAAGAGCTCTTCGGGTGGGATGAAAAGTATCCCGTCCGGGATATGGGAAACGGCAAGGTGCGCGCGGCCGGCGTGGCAATGGCCATGCAGGGCTCCTGCATCTCGTCTCTTGATGTAGGCTCTGCCACCGTCAAGCTTGCCGATGACGGCACCTTCAATCTGATCATCGGCGCTGCCGATATGGGCACCGGCTGCGATACCATCCTTGCCCAGATGGTCGCCGAATGCATGGATTGCACCGTCGACGATGTTGCCGTCTTCGGAGCCGATACCGATGTTTCTCCTTACGATTCCGGCTCCTATGCATCTTCTACCACCTACATCACCGGAAAAGCGGTCGAAAAGGCTTGCTCCGAGCTTAAAACGAAGCTCTGCGCCATTGCTGCCGGCATGCTGGGCTGCGATAAAGAAGAGCTTTACTTTGAAAACGGCAAAGTTTGCCGCATCGGTTCCGATCAGACGGTCAGCCTGGCACAGATCAGCGTCAAGGAGCAGCTGAACAACGACATCGCTGCTGTGGCAACGGCTTCTCACGCATCCCCGGTTTCGCCTCCTCCGTACATGGTCGGCATGGTCGAGATCGAGCTGGATAAGGGAACCGGTCAGGTAAAGATCCTGGACTATGTGGCTGTGGTAGACTGCGGCATTGCCATCAACCCGGCCCTGGCCCGCATCCAGGCCGAGGGCGGCATCGTGCAGGGCATCGGACATACGCTGTTTGAGAACGTCACGGCAGACCGCCACGGCAGTCCCATCGAAAACAGCTTTATGCAATATAAGATCCCGACCCGTCTTGACATGGGCCGGCTGCATGTGGAATTCGAAAACAGCTACGAGCCGACCGGTCCCTTTGGCGCCAAGTCCATCGGTGAGATCGTCATCAATACTCCGGCTCCTGCGATCGCGCATGCTATTTACCGTGCGACGGGCGTATGGCACAGAGAGCTTCCCATCACTCCTGAGAAGATCCTCATGTCCATGCCCGACGAACGATAACATAGAGAACTTATTTCATATTTTATTCAAGGAGATATTCAATGAAAAAGGAAATCAAACTGAACGAAGAGGCGTTTCAGCTGGAAGGAAAAATGCCTCTGTCGCAGGCCTTTCCCCTTGGTCTGCAGCATGTACTGGCAATGTTTGTAGGAAATCTGACTCCGCTGCTGATCATCACCGGAACCTGCGGTATTGCAAGCGGTGAATTCGCCGACCTGCAGCTGAGCCTGCTGCAGAATGCCATGCTGGTTGCCGGTATCGTAACGCTGGTGCAGCTTTTCAGCATCGGACCTGTCGGCGGCAGAGTTCCCATCGTTATGGGCACCTCCTCCGGCTTTATCGGCGTTTTTAACAGCGTTGCCGCTTCCATGGGCGGTGGTGTTCTGGCATACGGTGCCATTATGGGAGCTTCCATTATCGGCGGCATTTTTGAAGGTGTGCTGGGCTTCTTCCTGAAGCCGCTGCGCAGATTCTTCCCCTCTGTCGTTACCGGTACGGTGGTGCTTTCCATCGGTCTTTCTCTTATATCCGTGGGCATCAATTCCTTCGGCGGCGGCAACAACGCCAAGGATTTCGGATCCATGGAAAACCTGTTCCTTGCCATCTTCGTATTGGTCATGATCCTGTTCTTTAAGCACTTTACCAAGGGCTTTCTCAGCTTCTCTGCCATTCTTTGCGGCATCATCTGCGGCTATATCGCTGCCATGATCATGGGCGCTGTTCTTCCCACCACCGGTGTTACTGCCGACGGTGTGGAGTTCACCAAGTCCTGGGTGCTCAATTGGAGCAAGGTGGCCGATGCAGCCTGGTTTGAGATCCCCAAGCTGCTGCCGGTCAAGCCGGTATTCGATGTGCGCGCCATCGTTCCCGTTATGATCATGTTTATCGTCACCGCTGTTGAAACGGTCGGCGATATCTCCGGCGTAATGGAAGGCGGTCTTGGAAGAGAAGCTACCGATAAGGAGCTGTCGGGCGGCGTCATCTGCGACGGTCTGGGCTCTTCCTTTGCTGCGCTCTTCGGCGTTCTTCCCAATACCTCCTTCAGCCAGAATGTAGGTCTTGTAGCCATGACCAAGGTCGTCAACCTGTATGCGCTGTCGACGGGTGCTGTTTTCCTGATCCTGTGCGGTCTTTGCCCCAAGCTTGGCGCGCTGGTATCCATCATGCCCCAGGCCGTTCTGGGCGGCGCTGCTGTCATGATGTTCTCGTCTATCGTTGTCAGCGGCATTCAGCTGATCACCAAGACGCCGCTGAACGGACGCAATCTTTCTATCGTATCGGTGGCCCTGGGCGTCGGCTACGGCATGGGCGCCAATACGGGCATTCTTTCTCATACGCCCCAGGCGATCCAGCTGGTATTCGGCGGCTCCGGCATCGTTCCTGCTGCTGTAGTTGCCATTCTGCTCAACATTCTGCTTCCTCAGGAGGAGTAATTGGAATCAGAGCGAACGTGTTTATAAGCTGCGGCTGGGTTCAGCCGCAGTTTTTTCGCGGATAAGAGAAAAGTTTACTTGCTGCAGTGTGCAGAAGTTTTACCGATGCACGCATCGCAGTATATGGCTCATTGCGATCACTTGAAAGAAAGTGACGAAACGTTTGTAATAGACCTGATGGAATACCACAGAATCAATCCTTTGATCCAACTGAATAAAGAGGAGATCCTGGCTGCGTTCGATAAGGCGGCGCTGGGTCCGGTACTGGATCTTTGCCCGGTGTCTTCGGGCATGAGCAATACCGGCTACCGGGTAACGACCAGCTGCGGTCAGTTTTTGATGAAGCGCTACGCAAAGGCGACCGGAAAAGCAGAGGCGGGGAGCCTCTCGTATCTGCAGGGTCGTATTCCTGTGCCCGGAATGCTTTGCTACGAGCCGGGTGCTTCTTATGTGATCATGGAATGGATCGACGGGATCCCGTTAGACCGCTACTTAAACGAAGGAGGCGCCTTGACCGACGACCTGGTAAGGCAGATGGCTTTCATGACGTCAGTGATCCACCAAAAGGAGTTCCTTCACGATGCGACCCTCGATCACCGGCTGCAGCCGCTTACGGCAAGGCCATCGGAGCACGAAAAGCTGTTGTATACCCTGACAAGAAAGCCGGCGGCCCATCTGGACCCTGCCTTGATCCGAGGCCTGACGGAATTTGTTTACGATCATGAGCAGGCGTTTCGGCAGCTGGAAGCACGCAGCGTGCTGCTTCACGGGGATCTCTCCTTTGACAACATGCTGCTGAAAGACGGCACTCTCTATTACATCGACTTTGAATTCGCCTCGGCAGGAAGCCCCTATTGTGATCTCGGGCATCTGTTGCGGCCGGGGGAGGGCGCTTCAAGCCCCTTTTCTAAGCAGCTGCTCAAGGTGTTTAGAGAAGCTTATGACCGATCTGCTTCAGCACCTCTTTCCGATCACTGGCTCCTGTTATCGCGCCTTGCCGATCTCAACTCCATGCTGTGCCTTCTGAACCTGGATGACCCGCCTGTCTCCTGGATCCGTATCATCGAAGAAACTATTCGTACGACCATCGGCTTTTGAAATCCGTTTGCAAGGGCAGCGCGTCCAGCAATATGGCATTCTATTTCTATTGCACCAGAAGAATGCCAGCCGGTTCGGATACCTGCACAATGTCGCGTTCGCTGCAGCGCATTAGACCGCAGGAGGGCGTGGATCGGCAACTATCCCGGCACGCGATGACAAATGACCGCAAACAGCTTGCATAAAAAAACTCTGCCCCGTTCGGAGCAGAGTTTTGTTATTTCACAGGGCTGCAGCGCTTATGAAAAACGCAGGAGATCAACTAATAGTAAGCCATTTCCTTGTGGTCGTGCTTGTAGACCTCGCCGTCGATGATGGTGTAATTGCAGGTGCTGTAGTTGCAGAAGGGATCGCCGTCCCAGATGGAGATATCGGCCTGCTTGCCTATTTCAAGCGAACCGGTCTTATCGGCAATGCCCAGATTCTCTGCCGCGTTGATGGTGATCGCCTTGAGGGCTTCCTCCCAGGGCAGACCCTCCTTGATGCAGATGCCGATGTGGATGGGCAGCAGCTTGGTGGAGATGCTGGAATCTTCCGTCAGGCAGATCTTGACACCCTGCTTGACCAGCTTGCCGGGCAGCTGAGCGCTTCTGTGCCATACTTCGTTCTTATAAGGGCCGGAGAGCAGGGGACCGATGGTGCAAAATACGCCCATCTCTGCCAGGCGGGAGGCAAGAGGAAGGCTGTCGGTGCAATGCTCAAGAGCAAAGTTCAGCTTGAACTCCTGGCAGATGCGGATCACATTCATGATATCCATAGACTTATGGCAGTGGATGCGGCACTTCTTGGTTCCCCGAACGACCGGAATCATGGCCTCCAGCTTGCTGTCGAATTTGGGAGCCTTACCTGCATCCTTCGCATCGGCATATTCGACCGCGCGGCTCAGCAGGTCTCTTAGGATTGCAGAAGTGTTCATACGGGTCTTGATCTTATCCTTGAAGGCGCCTCTGGGATTCTCACCGAAGGCCATCTTCATGACCTGGGTGCCTTCGATGATCATTTCATCGACAGTTACCTTCTTTGCGGTCTTGACCGCAACGCCTTCGCCGCCTACCACATTGGCAGAGCCGGGAAGGATCATTACCGTAGAGAAGCCGCCGCGACGGATGTAATCCAGGGCCTCGCTGTCGGGATCGATAGCATCGATAATAGAGACTTCGGGAGTGATGGGATTGGATGCTTCATTGACATCCATGACGGCGCCGGTGATGCGTGGCTCCGACATGAGGGTGGCATGGGTATGGGCTTCGATAAAGCCGGGATAGACCTGCTTTCCTTCGGCGTCGATGATCTGAGCATCGGCGGGAACAGAAACGTTTTCTCCGATCTCTTTGATAATGCCGTTCTCCACCAGAATAGTGGCCTTTTCGTAGACCTTGCCGGTTCCGACATAGGTCTTTCCGTTGATGATTGCAAGCATGATAGTGTTCCTCCATTTCTTATGCAAATGCGGTCTTGTAATGCTTAAAGACAGAATTTACCTATATTTTAAAATTCCTGCAGCCGATTGTCAATTGACATGCCCATCGCGGTCACATTTTCGCTCATCCAAAATAGGGGTTTTCAGAAACAGGTATATCGAATATAATTAATAATTAATGTTATGACATCATTGGTTTTATCCACGGGTATCAAATGAACCCGGGAAAGGACATCCTATGAACCGTAAGAAATCAATGGCTCTATTTTTGAGTCTTATGCTGATTGCCGGCCTTTTGACCGGCTGCGGCCAGCAGAAGGAAACCGTTCCGCAAACTCCCGATCCTGCACCGGCCCCGGCACCGGCTCCCGCGGAAAACGATGACAGCATTCATGTTTCCACCCTGCAGGAGCTTTTGGATGCCATCGGTCCGGAGGCTGTGATCACCCTGGAGCCCGGTGTCTATGATATCGCACCCGGTGAGGTACCCTTCAGCGAGTACTGGTATTTTGGGATGGACAGAGAGCTGGTCATCACCTATGTTTCCGATCTGACCATCCGGGCTAGTGAAGCCGGCGCTGCGGAGCTTCGCATCAACAATCCTTATTGCGCCGTTCTGGAACTGGAACAATGCTCCAACGTGGTTCTGGAGGGCCTGGTGATGGGCCATGATGTGGAAAAGGGCCAGTGCGCCGGCAATGTACTCAATCTGGACCATTGCGACCGGATCACCCTCAATCGGATGGATCTGTACGGCTGCGGTGCCTACGGCGTACATGCCGACGCTGTCACCGGTCTTCAGGTGAACGACTCTGTGATCCGCGAATGCACCTACGGCATCGCCGAGTTTTACAGCAGCAGCGGACTGAGCTTCAACGACTGCAGATTTAAAGATAACAATGGCTACAGCATGCTGTGGGGCAGCAGCTGTCAGGCGGAGTTCAACCGCTGCACCTTTAGCGGCAATACTCTCAATGAATCAGGTGATTCCTTCAGCTGTACCGGCAACTCCGGCAGCTTTATCAAAATGAACAGCTGCAGCTTCGGTAAGGACGAGACCGAAATGATCGCCATGGGCGAACCGGACCGAGCCGTCGTCTTCGACAGCAGCTGCACCTTTGACGGTGATCTGACGGCCTCCACCGTTCGTGTCAACTCCGTCAGACAGCTGCTGGATTCCATTGGCCCCGGCGCCGTCATCTATGTGGAGCCCGGCGTCTATGATCTCACCGATTTTATCCGGACCTCAAACATCGACTTTTTCAACCAGAACCATAATTTCGTTTCCATCGACGAGACCTATGGAGGCTATGAGATCACCGTCAAATACGTGCAGGGTCTTTCTATCATCGGTGCAGGAGAAGATCCTGCCGATGTGGAGCTTACCTCCGATTGGGATTATGCTCATGTGCTTGGCTTTGTCAGCTGCACCGACGTCAATCTGGCTAACATGACCATGGGGCACACCGTCACCGGGGAATGCTACGGCCCTGTGGTGAAATACTCCTATGTCTATGGCGCTGCCATTTCCAATATGGATCTGTACGGCTGCGGTGTCGAGGGCTTCCTTGCTCAGGAATCCACCTGTGTGGCTGCCTACGAGACGACCATCCGCGAATGCTCCTACGGCTTTGCCACCATGTGGCAGGATGCGGACACCTATGCCGACTATCAGTTCATCCATTGCATCTTTAAAGACAACGAAGGCGGTCTTTACAACGATCCCATTACCACCGTTTATTTCTACAATTGCATGTTCGGTGATGACGAGATCAACTGGAACCTTTATCAGTCCAATGTCACCGTCGATTACATAGGCAACTATACGGCAGTTTACGAGCTGGATTATTACGGAGAATATTTGCCTGATGTGGAGCCGGAATATTTCGACTTTACCTACGACCTGGATCCGGTGCCCTTTGACACTGACACCTTTGCGGATACCGATTGGTATGCCTTCACCGTTACCAATTCCGAGACCTGGGAGGGCCGTTATACCGAAACCGGCGAGATCTTCCATTTGCGGTTCCATGCCGACGGCACCTATGCGTATGACGATTCTTACGGAGGAAGTACCGCCGGAAGCTGGGCGGTGTTCGATGCGTATAGCATGCAAGCAGATCAAATGGACTGCTGTCTCTATTCTATGTACGGTGACGAGCAGGACCTCTATCTTTGGGTAAAGCTGGGCGAAGAGGAATTCTGGATGAAGCAGCCGGAGGGTTAGCTGCATTTTACATTGCGTATGCCTATCGCTATGACCTCACCGGCTTAGAAACACAGCCGGTGAGGTCTTCAACTTAAGGGGAAAATACAGGGGAATCAAAAATGAAAAAGAATACAAAAAGATGGGTTGCAGCAGCCATGAGCCTGGTGCTGCTTGCGTTTCCTTTACCGGCCTTTGCCGAAAGTGTCGTGCAGCCGCTGCGAAAGAGGACCATCGATATCACCGATGATCTTCAGCTGATCACCCAGACCGGCTGGCATATGGCTGCAAAGGATCTTACCGCCGAGCACTATTTTGTCTATCAGCCGCAAGGAAAGACCCTTCCGCTGGTCACCTACGGAAACGATATTGCAGGAGCGGCAGGGGCTTTACGTGTATTTCAGCTGGAGGAAGAGGCGGGAAATCATATCATCGCCATGTCCAACGGCGGCTTCTTCGTCCTTGCTACCGGCGTTTCCATCGGCCCTGTGATCAAGGATGGATTGGTGCGAACCAGCGGCTACTCGGAAGAAATGATCGCCTTCGATAAAAAGGGGAGGGTGCAGTTCGGTGACGCAGGTCTTTCGGTGGGACTTACCATTGAGCCTGCCGACGGTGAAGCTGAAGTGGAGGTACAGATCCCTCTTACGGAAGAAGAAATCGAAGAATGGAAAAAGCAGCAGTCAGAAGCTGCGGACACCGGCGTGCAGCCTGAGCAGCCGCCTGCATACCGCACCGAGCTTCAGCTTCAGCCTGTCTCTTACGATGTGATCGCATTTGAAAAGGTCCATTTCAACAAATCCCAGGGAAAAGACCAGGGCATTGTCGTTTATAATTCCGATTTCGGTGAGACCACTAATGCTTCATCTTCCACCTTCCATATCGTGGTCGATGTTCTGCAAGGAGAGCCGTCCATCGGCTCGGTGGTCAGGGGTACCGTGGTCTCGGCAGAAACGATCGGAACCGCTGCTGCTTTGCAGCCCGGTCAGTTTGCCATTTCCATGCAGACCGATACCCCGTATCAATATACCCTGAACCAGCTGAAGCAGGTGCTTCCGGGATCAATGATCGAGATCTCCTTTTCCGCTTCGGAGCAATTTGAGGATACCGAAAACGGTTTGGGGTTTGAACGCTGGCTGGTGAAGGACGGCATTTTTGCAGAAGGGCTGGACAAAACAGAACGCGCTCCCCGAACCGCGGCCGGCATTCTGGAGGATGGTTCCTTTCTTCTCTATACGGCAGACGGCAGGCAGAAGGGGTATTCCTGCGGAATGACCTGTCTGGAGCTGGCGGAACGGATGCTGCAGCTGGGGTGCGTGCAGGCGGTCAATCTGGACGGAGGCGCGTCGACGCAGCTGTTCGCAACTCTTCCAGGAGATGACGCCAACACCCAGCAGAATCAGGACTCTCAGTCATCCGGGCGGCGGGCCTGCGGCAATTATCTGGCGTTCGTCAATGCCCAGCTTCCCACAGGAATTCTCGATCAGCTCTTCGTCTATCCTTATGACGAATATTTGCTGTCGGGTGCCGGTATGCAGCTGACCGTGAAGGCGGTGGACAGTCATTATTATCCGCTGGAGGTTCCCTCCAATTTGAAATTCAAGGTAGATTCCGAATATGGAACCGTTGATGCCAATGGCTTGTATACTTCGGACGGCGAAGGACGCATCAAGGTCTCTGCCATTGCCGGCGGTCTGCGAGGGTTTTCTTATGTGAATGTGATCAAGAGCCCCGACAGGGTGATCCCCTATGTTAACGGCAAAGAGACGGCGACGCTGAAGGCGTTCGCAGGAGGCTTCTATAAGCTTTCGGCAGTAGCCGAATACCTGAAAACACCGCTGATCTCTGATCCCTCGTGCTATCGATGGTCGGTGGAAGGAGACATTGGAATGATCACAGAAAACGGCTATTTCAGAGCATCCGGCACCGACGGAGCAACAGGCGTCATCCGGGTAAAGGCGGGAAATACCGTTTCTGAGATCGCTGTCACGCTGCAAAGTCCCCGGTCCATCCCGTCGGTCGACCGGTTCCTGCAGCTGATGAACGGGCTCGACGGATTAAAGCCGGAGGGCAGCGAAGAAAGATCGGCGATCCGATCTCTATATGCTGATTAGTTAACAATAATATAATTATGATTGCATTCTGTGGAAAACCAATTCTGCCTGGCTTATTTTAATTCCGATAATTTCTTCGGAACGGCAGGGTTGCTTATGGTATAATAGACGAAATTAAATCGTTACACAGCGTGTGCCGCATGGGTCCCATGATCCATGGCACGGGAGGATCCGATGGCAAAAAAATCCTTAAAAGAAACCGTATACGATGCGATCCTGCAGTCGATCATCGATGGAGAGTATGGGGCAGGTCATATCTTAAATGAGCAGACTCTGATCTCCCACTTCGGCTACAGTAAATCGCCCATTCGTGAGGCCCTGATCATGCTGTGCAACGAAGGCGTATTGAAGAACATTCCCCGGTACGGTTATGAGGTAGTACGCTTTACCTACAACGATATCAAAGAGATCATGATGTATCGCCGCATTCTGGAATACGGATTGCTGAAAAGCTGTTTTGACCGGATCACACCCCAGCAGCTGGCGCAGCTGAAGAAGCTGCAAAGCGAGATCCAGCCCAACTCCGCCGGAACGGCGCAGAGATGGGAAAACAATCAGGAATTTCATATGGTGCTCGCCTCATTTGCTGAAAATACCTATGCTACCCAGCAGCTGCAGTCTACCATGATGCTTCTTCGCATTGCCTATGCCCAGAAGAACTGGGAGCTGCTGGAAAACAGGGCGGTAAAAGAAGACCCCCATGACGTGATCATCCGGGGTATCGAAACCGGGTATCTGGCTATGGCAGAAGAAGCACTGGTGCGTGATCTTTCCATCTTTACTACTGTATTTCAAGACTGATAAGATCGATCAATCAACGCAGGGAAGGGCGCCGAAAGGTCGTCCTTTCTTTTTTTATGTTGAAATATGGTAAGAGGTATTGATTATTTCGTATTTGCATGATAGTCTTATCATATTACTAATCATATCAGAAGCATCAATACTTTTTTACAATTGTGTTTGAACAACAAAAGGAGTTTATATGAAACGCAAGAATGTCATTTCCAGAGTTACTCCGGTGACTGCCACACCCGAGGCCCTGATCGCCATGGCCCATCATAAAGAAGCCGGAAACCGCATGACCAATATGAAAGAGATCCTGTGTCACAATGCCGTCTGCTTTACTGCTCTTGAGGACGGCTCATACGATGTCGGCAGGGAGCTGGTAAAGAAGATCGGAAGAAGAGCTTTGATGATCTTCAGCTATGCGCTCTCCAGCCGCAACGAATGCGTGATCTGCGGTCATTATTTTAAGAAGATCATCAACGATATGGGCTATGAATGGGAAACCTTCGAATTTACCGAAGAGGAGACCGATCTGCTGCTCTTTGCGCAGGCTCTGGCAGAGGATCCCAATCATGTTCCCGACGATGTATATGAAGCGCTGCAGGCTCGCTACGACGAAGAAACGATGGTCATCCTGGTAACGCATGCGGTATTTACGCTGGCAAACAACTATTTCAACAACATCGTCGGCACCGAGATCGATGACTATCTGCTGCCGTATGTAGACGGTGATGTCAATAAGAATTTCAAATAAGCGATCCGTAACCTGAATAAAAAAACTGTCGAAAATTGCTGTGCCTCTGCTGCGGAGGGACAGCTTTTTTCTTTTAACCGTGAACTGTGAATTGAAAGGGCGAAGTCTCAGTCGATGATTATCTATTCCTAAAATATAAGTTTTGGGAATAGATAATGCGAAATATATAGAACGTTTCGTTCCGCATCCGATAATTCCGCATGATCGATGTTTCATCGCGAACATCTGTTCTGTTTAGCTGAATTTCAATTCGATACGGTCTTTCGGTCTGTCCTTGATCATTTTATATGGAATGTTGCCCCATGTGCTTTCTCTTTATATGTTATAAGATGTCTGTTTCATCACTATCTAAAAATCCCGTTTGCAGACTTTCGCCTCATCTGCTGTTTTACCGGTTCACTTTGTTGCAGACGTGCTCTTGTTTTCTATGCCTTCGGGATCGGACCCGAATAGATCTTACTTTTCTTTGACCGATCATTTACAGTCCCCGCCCACAAATGTCTTCCGTATACTTATTTATAGCTGTTTGAAAGCTTCCTCAGGCATTGCATCATTTGTTTCCCTAATCTATACGGATAAATGACCCGACGCTTACGGCAAAATGTGCATCAATTCCGAAATCCATTGAAATTTCAACGGGTTTCAGTCTTGAGGCCGAAATCGCCGATTTCAGCGATTTTTTTTGCCTCGTCGATATAGTTATCGATGAGGATTCCTGTCGGTTTGACAGGACGCACCGCACACTGTCAAACCGTCATGAAAAAACCTGCACCAAGGTGTCGGTACAGGTCCATCGTAAGAAAAGCCTTATAAGGGGCAGGCTTTTTAGCCGAAACAGAAAGCCGTGGTTCGGCACGGAGCTTGGGGATCACATGTTCGTCGGGATCAGGAGCACCTGGCCGGGATGGATGCAGGAATCAGAGATCTCGTTGATGCGGCAGATATCGCTGATCACATCGCGAACATCGGCATGCTCCGGACCGTAGACTCTGGCCAGATTCCAAAGCGTATCTCCGGACTGAACGGTAACTGTGGTGAATTCTCTCGGCTGTGCAGCGCGGGCATCGAATACACCCAGTATGGAACCGGCTGTGACGGTGAGCAGTAAAATACAAACGGTTACGAATGCGGTAAATCTGAATTTGTTGACGATTCTGTATCTTTTCATAGCTGCTTATAAAATATGGGATGGCATACGCCCTGTGGCGGTTCCCTCTTGGAGAAACATTTGTTCTTTTTCGTGTCTTTATAGTACCAGAACAAATGTTCGCTGTCAATAGCTATTTACGAACAATTGTTCTTTATGGATTCCTCTGCAGCGGATCCATGATTTGATTATAGCAGTACGATAGAACAAAAAAATGTACCGATAAACAATCGGTACATTGTAAATACAGTATTTATAAAATGATCGGTACATTAAATTGTATCTAAAGCTACAGCACCTGAAGAACATAAAACTTCAGGTAGGTCGTTTCTTCGGCTGCCATCAGCGACGGGTGATCGGGTGACTGGGTCTTATATTCGGCAATGCGCACCCTCTTGCCCGATTCCTTTGCGGCTTCCCGCAGCATCTTTTCAAAGAGGCTTACGGTCATGTAATGGGAACAGGATGCGGTCACCAGAAAGCCTCCCGGATTGACCAGCTTCATGCCCAGAATGTTGATATCCTTATAGCCGCCATAGGCATTTTTCACATCGGCAGCACTCTTGGTGAAGGCCGGGGGATCGAGAATGACCACATCGAAGGTTCGCCCTTCCTTGCGGTAATCCCGCAGCTTTTGAAACACATCGCCGCATTCGGTGGTTACGATGGTCTCAAGGCCATTGAGGGCGGCATTGGCCCGCACGTCGGCAAGGGCCTTTTCCGAGATGTCCAAAGCGATGACCTTTCTGGCACCGGCAGCCGCCGCGTTGATGCTGAAGCCTCCCACATTGCAGAAGCAGTCCAGAACGGTCGCATCTTTTGCGTAGCGGCGAAGAGCAAAGCGGTTCTCTTTCTGGTCCAGAAAGTATCCGGTCTTCTGTCCGTTTTCCAGATCGGCGATCATGCGCAGATCGTTTTCTTCGATCTCCACACGGGGGTCGAAGCTGCCGTAAACAGGGCCCTTAAACAGCGGCAGCCCTTCTTTTTTTCGCACCTCTACATCGCTGCGCTCATAGATGCCGCGGGGGGAATACAGCTCTGCCAGAGCCTCGATGATCTGCTGCTTGTGAAGCTCCATGCCAAGGGACAGCACCTGCATGGAATAAACATCGTGGTATTTGTCGATGATCAGCGCAGGCAGATCGTCGGCCTCGGCAAAAACCATCCGGTAGCAATCGGTAAAGCCAAGACGCAGGCGGTAGTCATTGGCCCGAGCGATGCGCGCCTTGAAAAACTCCTTATCCACCGCAAAGTCCTTCCCGGCGCCCTCGCTGCCCCGCAGCATGACCCGCACCAGGATCTTGGATTGATGGTTAAGAAAGCCCTTTCCGATATAGATACCGGCATGATCGTAAACGGCAGCCAGATCACCGTTACGCCCCTCTCCTTCGATCCGTTCCACCTCGTTGGCATAGACCCAGGCATGGCCCTCCCGGATGCGCTTATCCTCTTTCTTTTTTAAATATACCCGGTAGCTCATGATTCTCTCTTGTTCAAATTAAAGAAGGCATTCGTTCTTCAGCCGCTGCACCACATTCATGCAGCAGAACTTGGCATGCTCATAGGAAAGTCCGCCCTGATAGTAGACGATATAAGGCTCCCGCAAGGGCGCATCGGCCGAGACCTCCATGGTAGAGCCCTGCACGAAGCTGCCGCTGGCAAGGATGATCTTGTCCACATAGCCCGACATCTCGCCCGGTTCGGGACGGAAGTGGGCGTTGATGGGCGCCGACAGCTGAACGGCTTCGCAGAAGGCGATCAGCTGCTCGGCAGAGTTCATTTTAATAGCGGTGACCACATCGTTACGGGGAGCTTCTGCCTTGGGTGTTACCTCGCAGCCCAGGTTCTCAAAGACTTTGGCAAAGAGAGCCGCTCCTTTGATGGCTCCGTTGACCGTTCTGGGGGCGCAGAAGATGCCCTGAAAGATCCTGCGGGTCTGATCGTACATGAGGCCGGAATCCGTTCCAAGGCCCGGACATACCACGCGGGTCGCCACGATGTCGGTCAGCTCCTTTTTTCCAGCCACATAGCCGCCGCCCATGGTGATGCCGCCGCCGGGATTCTTCATCAAAGAACCTGCCATGATGTCGGCGCCGACGCACACCGGTTCTTTGATATCGAGAAATTCGCCGTAGCAGTTATCGACCATGCAGATCACATCCGGCTTTACGCTTTTGCAGGCAGCTGCCCATTCTTCGATCTCTGCAATGGAGAAGGCATGACGGTAGGAATATCCCAAAGAGCGCTGCAGCACAACCATCTTCGTTTTAGGACCGATGGCTTTCTTTACGCCTTCGATATCGATGCAGTCATTGGGAAGCAGATCGACCTGGCCGTATTCGATGCCGAATTCCTTCAGCGTTCCGGGGGCATTGCCCTTTAAGCCGATGACCGTCTCCATGGTATCGTAGGGCTTTCCGGTGCAATAGATGAACTGATCGCCGGGGCGAAGCAGACCTAAATAGGTGCAGGCCAGGGCATGGGTACCGTCCTGAATGAAGGGACCGACGATGCAGCTTTCGGCGCCCAGCGCGTCGGCATAGACCTTGCCCAGTGCTTCGCGGCCGAAGTCATCATGACCGTAGCCGTTGGCCCAGTTGAAATGGGAATCGGTAATGCGGTTGTTGTGGAAGGCCTTTAAGACCTTTACCTGGTTGTATTCGGCGATCTCGTCGTAGCTCTGAAATACAGGACGGATCTGTTCCTGGGCCTGTTCGATAAGGTCGATGGTCTGGCGGGAGATCCCGTAGGCTTCTCCCAGATAGTTCACGGTTTCGTTGAGCATGATAGTCCTTTCAATGGGATGAATACCGGATGGAACCGGCAGGCTCAGGCGGCAGCATGACCCTGTGCATCCGGCAGTTAACAATAATATTATTATATATATCAGATTATTAAAGATGACCTGGATCGGAAACATCCGATCCGTCCAGCATATCCTCGTCCCACTCAAAGCCTTTGATCAGGTCGCGCTTGGAGTTGAGACGGTGGCCGGCATACAGCTGGGTGGTCGTCACGTTATCGTGATCCAGAAGCTGCTGCACGTCGAAGATATCGTTTCCCCTGGCAATGAGAGATGTGGCGGCAGTTGCCCTCAGCTTGTGGGGGCTGTAGCCCTTCTTCCTTGAGGTGCCAAGGCTGATGGAGGTATATTTCTTTACGATCTCACGCAGCTGACGGTCGGTCAGGCGCGTGCCTTTTTGGCTTAAAAACAGGGCATCTTTATTTTCGTCGGAAAGCCGGTCGTCTGACGGGCGCTCCAGCTGCACATATTCGCTGAAGGCGTCGGTGATGGTCCTGTTGATGGGCATCAGCGATTCCTTGCCCCGTTTCCGGTAGATCTTGAATTCGCCCCGTTCGAAATTAAAGGAGCTGACATTCAGCTGCTGCAGCTCCGAAAGGCGCAGTCCGTAAGTGACGAAGGTGAGCAGGATCAGCTTGTCGCGCAGCTTCGTCTTTTTCCAGTTTTCCAGCTCTTTTTTCGTTAAGCCTTCGCCGGTGGTCACCGCATCCAGCATCTTCATGACCTCGTCTTCCTTTAAGGCCTTGATCTCCCGTTCTCCGGGCTTCGACAGCTTGATGGGATCAAAGCCGTCGGTGATGTTTTTGGGAACCAGGCCGTCGCGGTAAAGATATTTGAACAGCACCGAGACCGACGATTTTTTGCGGCTTAAGGCACTGTTTCGGTTCTCGTAGACGGTAACGCCCTTTTCGTCTTCGACCTTGTAGCGTCGGCTGTAATCGAGAAACAGATTGATATCCACCGCCTGGATCTGCTGAAACTCTTCCAGTTTAATGGCTTTTGGATCTTCTGCCCGGGTCAGATCCGTTTCATGGATCAGATAGTTGCAGAAGAATTTCACATCGCCCAGATAGGCCAGACGGGTCATGGGAAGCACGGAATTACGAAGAAAGAGAAAATATCCCCGCATCCAGCTTGGAAGCTGGCTCTGCAGCTCCTCGCAAAGCTCCAGCACCTGATTTTCCCGCTCCACCACATTGTCCGGCTTATCGGTCTTGTTATGAATGATCAGATTCTTGTCGTCCATAGGTGAGCATCTCCTCAAATATAGGCTGCTGAAAACCGTCTCCTTGCAGGGTGAACCATTTCATCCGGTCATAGCGGCGCAGCCAGGTCAGCTGCCGCTTGGCGTAATGACGGGTGTTCAATTTGATGGTATCCTTTGCAGCCTCCGCAGGAAGCCCCTGCGAAACCGCATCGATGATCTCTTTATAGCCGATGCCCTTCATGGAAATGTCGGCAGATGTCAGTCCCATGGCCATCAGGCGCTGCAGCTCCTCTGCAAGGCCCATTTCAAACAGCTTATCGACGCGGCGGTCGATCCTGTCGTACAGCTCGGTCCGGTCTCTTGTAAGACCGATGAGAACGGGCAAAAGCTCTTTGGAAGGCGTCTGAACGGCTGCGAAACGGCCCAGCTTCGGCTCGCCCTTTTCCAGCCGCTCGATGGCGCGCAGCACCCGTTTCACATTGTTTGGATGGATCTCTTCTGCCGCCGCCGGATCAAGAGCCTTCAGCCGGTCATGAAGCCTTTGGGCATCGCCGTCTGCATTGAGCAGCAGCTGTGTGCGGTAATCTTCGTCCCCCTCCGGGGCAGAAAAATCCATATCAAAGAGCAGACTGTTGATATAAAGGCCTGTTCCTCCGGAAACGATGACGGCTTTTCCCCGTCCATGGATATCGCGGATCGCCGCCAGCGCCAGTTGGCGGTACATAGCCGCGCTGAAGGGCTGCCGGGGATCGGCAAAGTCGACCAGATGATGGGGCACTTC